>CAYMOC010000014.1:0-4124 GCA_964391965.1 uncultured Thermoplasmatales archaeon
TTTATAAAGTTTTTTAAATTGTTTTACTTTTTAAAGAAAAAAATTGATATACAACGTATAGTTTCATTGAGAGATGTTAAAAGAATTTTCGAAGTGAATTTACATTGAAACGTAAAGATGTTGGTAAAGAAGTTGATGAATTAATTAACAATATAAAAAATGATGAAGAGAAAGGTAATATGACTAAAGATGATTTTGATAAAATGGAACCTGTTGATGAATGGATAAAAAAACAGGATTTTAAGACAACTGAGGATATTAAAGTTCCAGAGATTTTACTGGATCAGGTTATTGGTCAGGAAAGAGCTGTAGAAGTAGTTAGAAAAGCCTCTGAGCAGAAACGTCATGTTATGCTTATTGGTGATCCTGGGACTGGTAAATCTATGGTTGCTCGGGCTATGACTGCTTTTTTGCCAAGAGAGGAACTTGAAGATATTATTGCTTATCCTAACAATGAGGATTCTAATACACCTCGAATCCGGGTTGTACCTGGTGGTAAAGGAAAAAGAATAGTTAAAGCACAAAAAAAAGAGGAGAAAAAACGTAAAGAACAACAGAGTACAATGGTTGGTTTTTTAGCTCTTTTTATTGTAGCAATCTCAGCTATCGCTGGTTTCTATCCACTTTTTACTAATACAGGTGGAGACATTCATCCTGAATATCTAATATTTGGTTTCATTGGAGCTTTTATGATTTTTTTGCTTTTCTCAAGAGGATCTTTGATGCAACGAAATAAACTTCATAATGTCCCTAAGATTTTAGTAGCTCATGATACTGAAGATATGCCGCCTTTTATTGAGGCAACTGCAGCACATTCAGGTGCACTTCTTGGTGATGTTCGACATGATCCCTTCCAGTCAGCAGGTCTTGAAACACCGCCTCATCAGCTTGTTGAAGCAGGAGCTATTCATAGAGCTCACAAGGGAGTATTGTATATTGATGAAATAAATACTCTTAGTCTTCCATCTCAGCAGCATCTATTAACTGCTCTTCAGGAGAAAAAATTTCAGATAACAGGTCAGTCAGAACGTAGTTTTGGTGCAATGGTAAAAACAGAACCAGTTCCCTGTGATTTTATTTTAGTTTCAGCAGGTAACCTTGATGCATTAAAGGGTATGCATCCTGCTCTAAGGTCTCGTATACGTGGTTATGGTTCTGAGGTTTATTTGAATAGTAGTATGGATGATACTGATGATAATCGTAATAAATTAATTCGTTTTGTTGCTCAAGAAGTAGTAAAAGATGGAAAAATTCCTCATTTTAACAAGGAAGCCGTAGCTCAGATTATTCATGAAGCTAGACGCCGTGCTGGACAAAAAGGAAAACTTTCACTTCGTTTAAGAGAACTTGGTGGTCTTGTTCGTACAGCTGGAGATATAGCTGTCGATAAAAATGAAAAAATAGTCACACTTGATCATGTTATTGAAGGTAAAAAGATGGCTAAATCTTTAGAGCAACAGGTTGTGGATCGAGCTATTGAGAGAAGGAAAGGTTATCGTTCTTTTAAAACTCTAGGTAAAGAAATAGGTGTTGTGAATGGACTTGCGGTTCATTCAGCGGATCCATCAATGAGTGAATTCAGTGGACTTGTTCTACCTATAGTAGCAGATGTAACACCTGCTGGTTCACAATCTGAAGGTAAAGTAATTGCAACTGGTAAACTTGGAGAAATAGCTAAAGAATCAGTGTTTAATATTTCAGCTATTATTAAGAAATACATGGGTAAAGACATTTCAAATCATGATATTCATATTCAATTCATTGGTACATATGAAGGAGTTGAAGGTGATTCAGCTAGTCTAGCTGTTATAACTTCTGTTATTTCAGCTATGGAAAATGTTCCTGTCCGGCAAGATGTGGCTATGACTGGTTCTTTAAGTATACGTGGAACTGTTCTACCAATTGGTGGTGCAACGGCAAAAGTTGAAGCTGCTGCAGATGCTGGGATAAAAAAAGTATTGGTTCCTAAATCAAACCTTAAAGATGTTTTAATAGAGGATAAATACAAAGACAAAGTTGAGATTATACCAGTTGAAACATTGCCTGAAGTTATTGAACATGCATTAATTGGTGAAGGTAAAAAAAGTTTAATGAAAAAATTAAAAAATATGAAACCACTGCAAGTATCAGGTAAAGTAGAATTAGAATCTGAAGAAGAAATGAATGCTAGCGAAGATTTTAAAAAGAAAAAAACACAAACAAATGAGTAAAAAACTGTGATAGAATGATAGATTTGATTGGAGAGTAATGTTTTCAGATGGGTAGAGTTAAGATAGGTAATGCATTTTTTGAAATTGTTCAAGGAGATATAACTAAACAGTCTACAGAAGCAATTGTTAATGCTGCAAATGAGAAACTTTCACCGGGTAGTGGTGTTTCTGGTGCGATTCATGAAGTAGCCGGTGAAAAATTATGGGATGAATGTAAGAATCTTGGTGGATGTAGAACGGGTAAAGCAAAAATAACTCGAGCTTATAATCTTCCATCTAAATATGTTATTCATACAGTTGGACCTGTTTATTCTGAGGAATACGATGATGAATTAATGCTTTCTTCTTGTTATTATTCAAGTTTAACTTTGGCGGATAAAAAAAATATTAAAAGTATATCGTTTCCTGCGATAAGTACTGGTGCGTTTGGTTATCCTGTGGAAGAAGCAGCTGAGATAGCTCTAAATACTATTATGAACTGGTTGAGACAACAAAATCATAATATTAAACTTGTGAGACTTGTTTTGTTTGATAAAAATGATTTTGAAACACATGATAAGATTTTAAGATGTTTAAAAAATAATGGTGGATAAAAAAAACAGAAAATATTATAAATGTGTTTATGTGTCTTTTAAAAAAAAGTATTGATTGATATTATGGTAAAAAAATCTAGGAAAGAAGAAAAAAAGTTTTTTGAGGTTAAACTCCTTTGTAGAAACTGTGAGCATGATTGGATTGAAGAAATCGATAAAGGTATATATGTGAGGTATGAAAAGGATAATATATTCATGTTTAAAAAGGATGAGCCTTCTAAGAAAAAATATTTTGTTTGTCCTAATTGTGGTGCAAATAAAAAAATTGCTAGATTGCCTATGAAAGATTTTAGGGGATAAATTATTTATCTTTTGTTTACTTTTAAATAATTTGGATTTGGAGGAGAAAAAAAAGTTATGTCTGAAGAACAAGATGAGGACGTTATATATGTTGGGAATAAACCCGCTATGAGCTATGTATTGGCAGTTGTTACTCAGTTCAAAAGTTCTGATGAGGTTGTCATTAAGGCAAGAGGTAGAGCTATTAGTAGAGCTGTTGATACTGCTGAAATAGTCCGGAATCGTTTTGTCACAGAGGCTAAGTTAAAGGAGATTAAGATTGATACTGAGTCTGTGACTAATGAGGAAGGTAAAGAGATGAACGTTTCCTCGATAGAAATATATTTGAGTGCGAAGAAGAAATAAAAAAAATATAGTTATTTTGTTGACATTTTTCTATGTTTTTTTCTTTAATTATTAGCGTATGTAATATTTTTTTGTTTTGTTGTTATATTATCATTTTGACATTTTTACACGTTGATTTTATATAATTAATGTTAGAGAGTTTATTGTTGAAATATTATTTCGAGGAGTGGTTTTAGTTTATGGATATTGATCTGAAGAGTGACAGGAGAGATGAGTATGTTAAATATCTTAAGAGAAGATATGGGGTTAAAAGAGCTAAGCAATTTTTAAAAAAGAATTTATAATTATAAAAACATTTATATATTTTAAATTATTGCTGCAGAAAGTTTTAAGTACTTAGTGATACACATATTTGTTTAGGATCTGGTTTGGCGTATAAAGAAACCTTTCATCTATATCACCTCTCTCTTCTTGAAGCGTCAAACTAGGTCCTAATTATTACATTAGTCACCTTTTGTATTTATATGTTGTGTAATTTTTATAACATGTTTTGAATAAAATAATTATAAGCAGATACACTGTGTTATAATCTTTACAAAATAAAAAAAATTTGTGTTTATAGTAACAATTCAATATAATAAAAGAAAAACCAACATTTTTTTAACTAAAAAAATAATACAAAATAAATAGGTTTTGAAAAAACAAATGAAAGCATTATTTATAGGCAGATTTCAAC
>CAYMOC010000014.1:4134-13011 GCA_964391965.1 uncultured Thermoplasmatales archaeon
ATAAAGGTCATCTAAAAATCATAAAAGAAATCTCAAAAAAATATTCAGAAATAATTATAGCCATAGGATCAACACAATATTCTTTTACAAAAAAAAATCCTTTTACAACAGAAGAACGTAAAAAAATGATACAAGAAACATTAGAAAAAAACAAGATAAAAAACTATAAAATAATTGAAATCCCAGATATACATAATCCACCAAAATGGGTAGAACATGTTGAATCAATATACTCTGATTTTGAAGTAGTTGTAACCAACAACAAATTAAATCAAGAACTATTCAAAAAAAGAGGATACAAGATTAAAAAGACAAAAATGTATGATAGATCTAAATTATCTGGAAAAGAGATAAGAAGAAGAATTATAAATCAAGAAGAATGGAAACATCTGGTTCCAAAACCAGCGGTTAAAGTTATTGAACAAGTAAACGGTGAAGAAAGAATAATCGATCTTTTTGAACAAAACAATAATAATTAATTTGAAAGTAAAATTAAAATAACATTATATGTTAGTATAAATTAAAATAATGTGGAAAATAAACAAATCACTGATAAAAAAAATAATTACAGCATCATTAATAATATTAATTTTAAATCTTTCAGGATGCATAACTAAAAAAGAGAATGAATCAATAAAATCCGACACAAAAAATCTTCCCAATCCAGTAATCAGAGCACCAGAAAAAACATTTTTTAACAAAAATATTACCCTTGATGCAACCGATTCTTTCGATCCTGATGGAGAAATTGTTTCATACACATGGAATATGGGAAATAACGACATGTTAACTGGTGAGATAATAAATTATTCATATCAGTTTGACAAAAATTTTAATCTAGAAATGCCTATAATCTATACAATTGTTTTAACAGTTACAGATAATGAAAACAATCTTTGTTCAACTTCTTATCAGATTTCTCTTTATCCAAAAGAATATGTTTTTTATTTATCATCAAATAATAAAATAGTTTTTGAAAAAGAAGAAACAGTTCAAACGCATAAAATTCCTTTAAAATATGGAATTTTATCTGATTCACATACTGTCAAATATTCATTTCCAGTAGAGATAAATATACCTGAATCTGATTGGTCTTTACGATTTAATCTTGATAAAAAAATTTTTGGTTTTTTAAAAGAGATTATAGTTAAATTCTATGATGAAAATGATGCTGAATACGAAGAACTTAGAACCTCTAAAAATTATAATTTATTAAGTTTTATAGGAAATAATGATGTTATTACAATAGATGGAACAATAACTGAAGAAATCAATCTTAAATATGTGACAGTAACCTTTCAGGGATTTGGTTCTAAAAATAGTTTTAACATTGTTTATTTTGATAAACCCTATAGTTCTCTTGTTTTTGATTTTAGAAATACTTATGATGTATGATAATATACGATTTTTTTGAAGTGATTTAAACTATGGATGCTCTGGAAGCAATTTTTACTAGAAGAAGTATACGAAAATATAAAGATGAAGAAATCTCTGAAGATCAAATTAAGATATTGTTATCTGCTGCTATGAATGCTCCAACAGCTGTAAATCAAAAACCCTGGGTTTTTATTGTTATAGATGACAAAGAATTACTAAATAAAATACCAGCTTTTCATCCTAATGCATCTATGCTTAAAAATGCTGATAAAGCAATTCTTATCTGTGGGGATAAAAAAAGAGAGAAAATAGAAAACTATTGGACTCTTGATTGCTCTGCTGCTACAGAGAATCTTTTAATTGCCGCTCGAGCTTTAGAGTTGGGAGCTTGTTGGCTTGGAATATACCCTCGTGATGAACGTATAAAAGCTTTGAAAGCATTACTTAATTTACCAGATAATATTATTCCTTTTTCATTGATTTCATTAGGAATTCCAGATGAAGAAAGTAAAGAAATAGATAGATTTGATGAAACCCGAATTCATTATAACAGTTGGTAAAAAAAATGTTTTTTTATTCGCCAAGTATTTGAACTGCGATATTTCTATCTCTATTTTTTGTATCAAGCTCTACAAAAACTATCTGCTGCCATGTTCCATGAAGTATTTTACCATCACGAACCGGAATTGTTATACTTGGGCCCATAAGACTTGCACGTACATGACTATGACCATTATCATCATGCCATGTTTCATGATGGTTATAATAAATGTCTTTAGGAGCTATTTTTTCAAGCATTTCCGGGAAATCTTTTTTAAGACCTGGTTCGAACTCAATTGTTGTTAAAACCCCTGTAGATCCGGGGTTAAAAATTGTTACAATACCATGTTTTATTTTTGATTTATTAACTATTTTTTGAGCATCCTCAGTGATATCAATTATGTCTACTTCGCCTTTTGTTGAAATTTTTATGTCATCATAAAATACATTCATATTTTATCAGAAACCTTAAATTCGAATTTTTTTACCTGATGCATCTCTCTTAAAACTTCCGAAATCATTTATTTTATTCAGTGTTTCACCGTCAAAAACGGGACCATCTTTACACACTCTTAAACCATTTCCGATGCAGCATTGACCACATATTCCAACACTGCATTTCATAAATCGTTCAAGTGATGCCTGAATTTTTGCATTCTTTGAAAGTTTCAGCATTTCTTGCATCATTTTTTCAGGTCCACATGTTAAAATCATTGAAAATTTTTCGTTTTTAACAATATTTTTTGCTTCATCACAAGCAAAACCAGATACGCCACAGGATCCATCATCAGTTGTAACTATTACATCGGCTCCAAGTTTTTCTATTTTATCTTTGAAAAATATTTCTTTTTTGTTTTTAAATCCAATAATAACTTTTGTTTTAATTTTTTTATTTTTTGTTTCTTGTATAGCCGGATAAAGCATTGCAATACCTGTTCCTCCACCCACTAGTAATATTTTTTCTCCTTTTATTTTGAAACCATTGCCATATGGTCCTCTTATCCCGATTTTATCTCCTTTGTTAAGGTTGTATAAAGCCTGGGTTGCATCTCCTACTTTTCTAAAAGTTATCGCTTTTTTTGTTTCACTAATATATGAAACACTCATTGGTATTTCATCAACACCTGGGATCCATATCATAAAAAACTGTCCGGGTTTCACTTTTTCTTCAAAATTAAAGTAGTATGTTTTTACATCATCTGTTTCTTTTTTTGTTTCAAGTATTTCTGTTATATATGGATAATCTGTCATTGATGAGCCACCCCTATTATTTCTTTTAAGGAGTTATAGTTATGATTTTTTAGCCATTCTTTTATTTCTTGGTTTATTTTTTTGAAAACATCAAGATCTCTATAGTATAATGCAGATCCTATTTCTAATGCTTGAGCTCCAGCAAGAAAGTACTCTATTGCATCTTCTCCATAGGTTATTCCTCCGCATCCTATAATTGGAATTTTTAGATTATCATATAGCTCATAGACGCATCTTATTCCAATTGGTTTTATTGCAGGTCCTGAGTATCCTCCGATTTTATTTGATAGAACTGGTTTTTGTGTTTCTATATCTATTTTCATAGCTTTTACAGTGTTTATAGCTACTATTGCATCAACTCCTCCTTTTTCAGCTGATTTGGCAATTGTTACGATATTTGTTAGATTTGGTGAGATTTTTGCAAAAACAGTTTTTTTGAAAACTTTTTTTGTTTCTTTACATATGTTTTTTACAATATCTGGGTCGCTACCAATTTCTAATCCATATTTTTTAGCATGAGGGCAACTAAGATTTAGTTCTAATGCATCAACATCTGTTTTTTTTAGTTCACCTGCAAGTTTGATAAAATCATTGGTGTTTCCACCATAAATACTACAAATTATTGTGTTGTTTTTGTTTTTTATATCTTTTATTTCTTCTAAGAAATGTTTAATACCTGGGTTTGGAAGTCCCATGGCGTTGAGTATACCGTGATCAAGTTTTACAAAAGTAGGGTTAACATAACCTTTTTTAGGGGTTAAACCTATAGATTTTGTGACTACTGCCCCGGCTCCAGATTTTAGTATTCGTTTCATGCTTCCTGAGTCTTCATCCATTAAACCTGAGGCTAGAATAGTTGGGTTTTTTAGTTTTAATTTACCTATTTCTGTATTGATATCTACCAGTTTAACACCGAGATTTCTAATAAAAAACTACTATTTAAAATAATTTTTTACTAAAAACAATAAAAAATTTGTAGAAAAATTATTTACAAAGTATGTTATTTATCTTTATTTGTTGGTATAAGAAATATGTATTTAATCACAAAATGGTTCGGTGTTTTTCTTTTCAAAGAAAATCAGGAAATTGAACAAAAAATATTGTTTCCAAAAAAAAATATTGAGATTAAAAAAAGACTAGACAGGATAAACAATGGTAAAATTCTTGATGAAGAAAAAGAATTAATTAAAAATGTTGATTCCTTGGTTGTTTGTGAGAAACGACTTGAAAAATTTGGTGATTATAAGCCAGATGATGATTTTTTTAAAGAATTAGTTTTAGATTCTAACGAGTTTGGTTTTGATGAATCTCTTCTTTATAAGGCATCTGTTTCTTCTTTTGAGGATAAAATGAAAAAGAAACTTCATGAGGATGACTTACAGGTTATTCAGATGGTTGATGCCCTTGATGATCTTAAACAAACATGTAATCTTCTTCTTGAACGTATTGATGCCTGTGAGGAGGTTTCTTGTGATAAAGAAAAAATTTCTCCTTTGATAGAGTGTTTTAAAGCTGTTGAGAAGGAAACTAAGAATTTAGAGGAAAAAATCAAAAATGAGATGAATAAAGTTGCTCCTAATGTTAGCTCCATTGCAGGTCCTCTTGTTGCAGCGCGTCTTCTCTCCCAATCTGGTGGTTTAAAAAAACTTGCTTTTCTTCCATCGTCAACTATTCAAGTTTTAGGAGCTGAAAAGGCTTTGTTTCGTTTTAAAAAAGAAGGAGGTAAACCTCCAAAACATGGTGTTATCTTTCAGAATCCTAATATCAATCGTGCTCCAAGAGATAAACGTGGTAAAATAGCTCGTGTTTTAGCATCAAAAATTTCAATTGCCGCTAAAGCTGATGCGTTTACAAAAAACAACGTTTCAGATAAACTTGAGGAAGAGTTTAAGGAGAGAAAGAAGGAGATTTTGTAAATCGTAAAATTATAAGTATTAGAACGTTTTTTTAGGTTTTAAAAAAATATAGTCTGTGATTAAAAGGGTTTGGTGAAGGTCTAATAGATTATGAGCGATATAAAAAGCGTTCTTAGGGATCTTGGCGGTGTATTCATCATCGTAGGGTTTGTGACACTTATTGCTTTAATTGTTCCAGTTTATTTTGGAGAATATAAAGGTAATGGTAGTGTTGATGGTATTGGACCTTTGTTGATCACTGCATCAGTATTTTTTGGTGTTGGTCTCCCATTATATTATTTTTTTAGGAAAGCAGAACCTGCTAATTTTAGAACAGCTATGGTTACAGCTGCACTTGGATGGTTATCTATTTCTCTGATTTCTAGTATTCCCTTTAACTTGATTCCTTATCAAGGCAGTATGACAATGGATCCTTTGTCTGCTTTTTTTGAATCTATGAGTGGATGGACAGGTACTGGTTTAACCATGGTTGATAATGAAGCAATTCTTCCAAGAACGTTACAGTTCTGGCGTTCTCTAATCCAATGGGTTGGAGGTGTAGGAGTAATTGTTTTAACATTATCTATTCTAGCTCGTCCTGGTACTGGTTCATTTGTTTTATATAAAGGGGAAGCACGTGAACAAAAAACACATCCATCTATTGTTTCAACTGTTCGAACAATTTGGTGGATTTTTTTATTATATTCAGTTATAATCATTGTAGCTCTGGTTGCTATTGGTTTTGTAACAAATGATGCTTATGCGGGCCCTTGGGAATCTTTGAATCATGGTATGACTGGTTTAGCCACTGGAGGTTTTTCTGTTACAGATAATAGTATAGCCGATACAACTACTGCTACACAAATTGGAATAGTAGTTGCTATGATACTTGGAGCTATTGCTTTTGCAGCGCATTATAATCTTCTAAAAGGTAGAGTTAAAAAATTTTTAAAAGATCCGCAGCTTCAAGCTATTCTTGTTTTAATAGCTTTAGGGGTTATAGCATTAGTAGCAATTAATTACAACAATAAAAATCTTGAAGGTTACCATAATCTATTTAGGACCATCAAAGAAGCAGGTTTTCAGTTTACTTCAGCTATTACTTGTACCGGTTTTGCATCAATCTATAATTTTCAAAATTGGACAGAATCAGCTAAATTCATAATGGCTTTTGCAATGATTATTGGTGGTGCTGCTGGTTCAACAGCCGGTGGTATCAAACTTTTCCGAGCTATACTTTTATCTAAAGGCGTGGGTTGGAGGATTAAAAGAGCTATTTCTACACCTCGTCGTGTTTTTGTTCATAAACTCGGAGGGAAATCCCTATCTAAGGATGACGCTATGGATCTAATAAACGAAGCCGCTATAATTTCTTTTATGTGGTTAATACTCCTATCGGTTGGAGTAATAATTATTGCTAACATTTTCCCAGGTGAAACACTTGGAAATGTTATTTTTGAAGTGTGTTCAGCACAAGGAAACGTGGGATTAACTTCAGGTATTACAGAAATAGGTATGCCTGATACATCAAAAGTCATGCTTATTTTCAACATGTGGATTGGACGATTAGAAATAATACCAATCATTGTACTTGTAAAATCAATATTTGGTATAAGAAAAAATTTAGTATAAAAAAAAATTTATTCTTCTTTTTTGATTAACTCAAATTGTTCATCCTGAAACTTTTTAACATACGAATCAAGCTGGTTAATCGCTGTAAGAAGTTTAATTGCTTCTTCATCTTCAGGATCTGAAGGCACTGTCGAATGCGGATGAGATTCCTTTTTTTTATGAAAATCTGATTTAGAATATTCTTCATGTAAAATCTCACGTGCATCTTTAAGAGTTTTAATTTTTGTTCTAACATTTTCAAGGTTTTCCATCTTAAATAACTCCTTACTTTATACGTAAATCTAAATACTTATTAATTGTTAAAGTAAATAGTGTAAGGCAATAATAAATCTTTCATTGATTATGAAGTTTAAATAATTTTATTATACTTCTTTTGCGAATAAAACGAATAATATAAAAACGTTGTAGAAATGCAACTATCAAGAAAATGGATTCAACTAATGAGTTAACAAAATTAGAGGAAAAGATCAAAAAATGCCGTGAGTGTGATCTGTGGAAATCAAGAAATAATGCAGTTCCAGGCTCAGGATCATTTGATGCAAAAATTTTTTTTATTGGTGAAGCTCCAGGTCGTAACGAGGATCTGCAGGGTAAACCTTTTGTTGGACGAGCAGGTAAAATTTTAGATGAACTTCTTGAAGAAACTGGTATTAAACGTGACGATATTTTTATTTCAAATATTCTAAAATGTAGGCCTCCTAAAAACCGAAATCCTATGAAAAGCGAAATAGAAAAATGTACAAACCTTTATCTTACTAAACAGTTGGGACTTATTGATCCAGAAGTAATTGTTACACTGGGAAGTTTTGCTTCAGAATACATCTTAGAGCTTTATAACAAAAATTTTGATAAGATTTCTAAACAACATGGAAAAATAATCAACGTGGAAAGAATTGATGGAAAAATTACGATTATTCCCATGTTTCACCCTGCAGTTGCTACATATAACCCTAATAAAAAAGCTGATTTGTTAAAGGATTTTAAGGTTTTAAAACAAGTATTAATTGAATAATCAATTTTTTTTTACATTTTACTTTTAATAAAATCTAAAAGTTCTTCCTTGGTGAAAGGTTTTTCTAAGAAATCTTTTTCATCACTTTTATAGGCGGTTATCTTTGTATCAGGTTTCATTGAGATCAGCCCATATTTGTCTTTTGCACCGGGGATAGGTGTATCAATTAAAAGTAAACTGTATTCGTCATCTTCATTTTTGGAAATTTTTTCAAAGGCTTCTCTGCTATCTTTAGCTGAAATTATTCTATATTCATTATTTTTTAGAAAATCTTTTATTTTTTCTTGAACTGTTGATTCATCATCAACAACCATTATGGTTTTCATTTTTGAAAAAAACTCCTTTTAGTTGTATTTTATAATATGATATTACAACTTAAAGTTTTTTAGAAAAAAATTGGGGGCATGTGAGGGGGTATTTATTTGATGCAAGAAGAGGTGAAAACTAATATATTCTTCTAATTTACCCCCTCCACAAAAGGGTATATCCTATAAATATATCTGTAGATTTTATTATATAAGGTTAACTTATAAAAATTTCAAAATGAAAAAATGTCAATTTTAATCCACTGTTGTAATTTTTGTATATTTTTCTATTTTGTATACTCGTTAAATAAACCTTATACACATGTTAATTTATCTGAACGTACAGATTCACCTGCATTTACATTTACACTAAAACTTTATATATCTCCAGAAGATTAAACACAATAATACTTGAAAAAAATATGATTGAGGGATGAGAGAAATGGAAGAAATGTTTAGAAAAATAGGAAGTTGGCTATTTCTAATCGGTATACTCATAGCGGTAATCGTAGGAATAGCTTTTGCAGCAGATAACACATTGATGACAGACTATGAAGGTAGTGTAAGTACTGCTTTAGCAGTTCTAGGATTTGTAGTTGGAATATTATCCTTTGTTGCCCTTGGTAACATTACTCATGAAAGAGTTCCAACATTTTTGATAGCTGCCTTAATTCTAGTTGGTATTGGTGCAACAACAGCATATTTCCAGAATCTAGAGTATATTGGTCCTTATCTTGCACAGATAACGGGTATGTTAGCTGTTTTTGTTGCTCCAGCAGCAGGAATTTTAGCAGTTAGAGCTATTTGGGATGCTGGAAAAACAGAAGAAATAGAAAAAGTTGTTCCAAAAATGAACAAATAAATT
>CAYMOC010000014.1:13021-28632 GCA_964391965.1 uncultured Thermoplasmatales archaeon
TTTTTTAAAAATTGATAATTTTTTTTGATTAGCCGAATCCTTCTACCCATTTTTTAAATGCCCATTTATATAATCTTATCATAGCCATAGCAAAAAAACCGCCTACAAAACCAAAAAGTGCATAGGCTATTATAGGCATTTTACTTATTCACCACCAGCGTTAGAATGTTGTTTGTTTGGTTTGATTTTATCATTTTTTTGGTTCACCTCTTCAAAAAGAAAGAGTTTGGTTGACATAGATTAACTATATCATGATAATATTTGTCAATGCAAGTATTTAAATCTTTTTAGAAAAAATGTCAAAACGAAAAAAATAAAATAAATAAATATAAAAAAATATAAATTTGAGAGCTTAATATTTTACATTTTATATGCTACAAGACCAGAAAGCATTTTAGGTAAAAAATACGTAGACTTCTGAGGCATATGCTCCCCTTCATCAGCAACAGCTTTTAACTCATCAATTTTTGTTGCATTCATAATAACCGAATAATCAAATTTACCCTCAGCTACAAAACTAACAGCTTCCTCATCTTCACGAGTATACTTAACATGATCCTCTAAATTATCTTCATTAATCCCCATAAAATGTTCAAGAAGAATCTTATGTAAAATTGAAACATCAAGAGTTCTCCACACTTTTGACCGGTCACCTGAGAATTCATCCATACTACTCTCATCTTTAAGACTCAAAACATAATATTTATTCTCAGATAGAATTGCAAACTTATGTTCATCATCTGTTTCAATATCATTTTTAATTTTTTCACTCAAATTCTCATAATTTTTATTAGAAAGATCGATCTGTTTTACCTCAACATCAAAATATTCTTCAGCATCTTTTATTAGTTTTTCAATATCTATATCTGATTTTTTGATTAATCTATGAGTAGGTAGAATAGCAAGTCCTTCATCAAACATGTTAACAAGAATAACCATTCTGTAATTAAAAGAAGCATTAGGATCAGTATTACCTGTTTTTTCACGTATTTCATCGGAATAATTTATTGCTGTTTGATAACGATGATGCCCATCAGCTATAAACAATATTTTTTCATCAAGATAATCTTGAACAGAGGATATTATTTCATCATCTTCTATCTTCCAAAGTTTATGCTCAAAACCATCATATCCCTCTACATCAACTAGTTTTTTATTAAGAGATCCATCCATTTTTTTACGTATCTCATCCTTTTCATCTATGTAGAGAAGCTGTATAGGCTCTAGGTTAGAATGACAAGCTCTCATAAGATTAAGACGATCTGCTTTAGGTTTTGAAAGAGTTCTCTCATGAGCTTTAACCAACTTATAATCAGGATCTATTCTCAACAATACAAAAAAACCATTCATCGTCTTATCTTCGCCATCTAACTTGTAACTTATTTTATAAGGAAAAATTGCTGGTTTATCAGATTGAGTCAAAATATTTTCTTTCAACCATTTATCATAAAGTTCCTTAGCTCTAGTATATCTATTATTTTCTTCGTCATCATCTGGAAATTGTTTTCCAAGAATAAGTCTAACATAGTTATTATCATGTTTCTGATATAGTTTCTCCTGCATTTCCTCAGAGATTATATCATATGGTGGTGACATAACAAGATCTAAATTTTCAATTTTTTTATTATTGTATGTGATTCCTTTAAATGGATTTACTTTTACCATATTTCTAAAAAGCCTCCCAACAGTTTTTTGATGGTGAATATGATAAACTATTAAAAAATTTGCTAATAAAAAAAATATTTTTTTGACCAATTCATTAAAATAGTGTTTGTTATTAAACCTGTTTTTGTAAAATATGAAACTAAAGATTGATGAAACAACTATCACAAAATCCAAAAAGATTACGGAAACACATGATTTATGTGTTTCATGTTTAGGTAGACTATTTACTTTAAAATATCAAGGTTTTAAAAACAAAAGTATTGGGGAAAAAATAAAAAACAGTTCTGAAAAAATAGTAACTGTTGCTTATTCAAATTGTAAAATTTGTCAAGGTTTATCTGATGAAATAGAAACATTGATTGATTTGGTTAAAAAAAATCTTAAAGATTATGAGTTTAAATCTTTTCTAGTAGGATGTAAAGTCGATGAAGATATTTTAGAATTTGAAGAAAAAATACAAAAAGAAGTAGATACTGGTTTTTCTGAATCTATAAAAAGAGAGATTAATCGCAGGATTGGTAAAAATATTGAAGAAAAACTTGGTAAAACTGTAGATTTTGATACACCAGATATAATGATAAAAATTGATACTAGTTTTTATGTTGTTGATCTTCAGGTTAAACACTTGTATATTTATGGCCGATATCGTAAACTTAGAAGAGATATTCCTCAAACTAAATGGTTTTGTAAGATCTGTAAAGGCGTTGGCTGTAAAAAATGTGAATACACTGGGAAATTATATGATGAAAGTGTTGAAGGTTTAATTTCAGATAAAGTTTTATCTGAAACAAAAGGTGATGATGAAAGTTTTCATGGTGCAGGGCGAGAAGATATAGATGCTTTAATGTTAGGAAATGGTCGTCCATTTGTTTTAGAAATCAAAAACCCAAAAATTAGAATTATAGATCTAAAAGAGTTAGAAAAAAAAATAAATCGTTTTGGTAGAAACAAAATTGAGGTTTTGAAGCTTCGTTTTGCTGATTCAGATGAAAAAGCAAGAATAAAAGAGGGTTCTTTTAGAAAAGTTTATAGGGTAACCTTTAATGCAGAAAAACCATTAAATATCGAAAAACTTAAAAAGGCAATCCATTGTTTACAGGGTTGTAAAATTAAGCAACGTACACCAAATCGTGTGGCTCATCGCAGAGCTGATATGATTAGAGAACGGCAGATATATCAGTGTAAATTGGAAACTATAGAAGAAAATATAGCCGTATTAGAAATTGAAGCTGAATCTGGCACATATATCAAAGAATTAATATCTGGTGACGATTGTCGAACCAAACCAAATATTAGTGATATGATAGAAAATCAATGTACGGTAACATACCTTGACGTATTAGAAGTTAAGGGGGAATGATTAATATGGTAAAACGTTCAAAAGGCCTAAGAAGTAAAAGTCGAAATATACTAAGAAAAAAACCGCGAGATCGAGGTTTAACTTCAATTACTCGCGCTTTACAGAGTTTTGAAGAAGGGGATTCAGTAAATATTGTAATTGATTCGTCTGTGCAAAAAGGAATGCCGCATATTAGATTTCATGGTAGAACAGGTAAAATTGAGGGTCGTCAAGGAACTTCTTTCATTGTTGGTATTAATGATGGTAAAAAACATAAATCTTTAGTTATAAGACCTGAACATTTAAGGAGAGTGAATTAAAGTTTGGCTGGTAATGACAAAGAAATTAAACCTGTGTCTATAGCTGAAGTTAAGGATATTCTAACTAAAGCTAGTAAAGAGCGAGAAGAACTTCTTTATGAACAAAAAATAGCTCTAGAACATGCTCAAAAATTTGGCAGAATATCTGTAAAGGATACAAAAGAAATGATTAAAGAGTTAACAAAATTAGAATTATTTGAAGATAGACATGCATGTAAAGTAGCAGATCTTCTTCCATTAACTGTAGATGAAGTCACAGCTATCTTTGCTAAGGAAAAAGTAGCTATAAATGATGAAAAAGCAAAAAAAATAATTGATATTGTAAAAAAATATTATTCTTAATAAAAAAAGTATTAGAAAGGATTTGTAGGAGTTAAAAAAGGGGGTTTAGATTGTGGAGGATTACGTTTATGTTTTGGATTATTTAGAGAAAGGAAGAGCTGATTTACCTCCATATAAGCGTAATCCTGTGGTTTATGGTCTTGGTGAAACCCAGTTTACTCTTCTTGAGCTTGTTCCTAAAAAAAATGAGGCTTTTGTTACTGGTGAAAAGATTTACGTAGGTAAAGATGGAAAAAAACGTGAGAAGATTGCGAAAATTAAAGGCAGAATTAATTATGATAATTTAACTTCCACTGCTCATGGTGAACTTCCTTATGTCATTCAGGATATTGTAAAGGATAATGAGGAACGTTTTGTTAAATTTTTTAATGAAGCACCTGCTATCTCTACTCGTTTTCATGTTTTAGAATTACTTCCAGGTCTTGGAAAAAAAATGATGCATGAAATTCTTGAAGAACGTCGTAAAAAACGTTTTGAAAGTTTTAAAGAAATGTGTGATCGTATTGATTTCTTAAGAGATCCGGCTAAACTTGTTGCTAAAAGAATTGAGGAGGAGTTAATGAATGCTGATGAAAAATATCGACTGTTTACTCGACCTCCTGTTTCTAAATCATATCGTCGTTAGTTTTTATTTATGATTAAAAAACTTGGTCAAAATTTTTTGGTTAATAAAAAAATAGCTGAAAAAGAGGTTTCTTTGGCAGATATAAGTTCTGATGATGTTGTTTTAGAAGTTGGTCCAGGTAAGGGTGTTTTAACAAATATTTTAGCGGAAAAAGCTGATAAAGTTATTTGTGTTGAAATTGATTCTAATCTTGTTAGTTTTTTAGAAGATGTTGTTTCTGATAATGTTTTTTTGATTAATAAGGATATTTTAGATGTAGATTTGAATGATATTCCTTTTTTTAACAAAATTGTTTCTAATCTTCCTTATCAGATTTCTTCTCCTGTTACTTTTAAGTTTTTAGATTTTGGTTTTGATCTTGGTGTTTTTATTTATCAAAAAGAGTTTGCTGAGCGTTTAGTAGCTGGTCCCTGTAGTAAAAATTATTCTCGTCTTTCTGTTAATGTTTATTATAGATCTGTTTGTGAGATTGTCCAAACTGTTTCTAAGGGATGTTTTTTTCCGGTTCCTCGTGTTGACTCTAGTATTGTTCGTATGATTCCAAGAGATAAACCACCTTTTGAAGTAAAGGATGAACAGTTTTTTTTTAATTTGGTTAGAAATCTTTTTAATTATCGTAGAAAAAAAATTGGTAGAATTTTAAAAAATGTTTATGGTTTAAAGGATTTAGAAGATTTGCCTTTTGTAGATAAAAGAGTTGAAAGTCTCGCTGCTGAAGAGATTGGTATGTTAAGTGATTGTGTTCAAGAGATTTATGGGTAAACCTTTTTCTGTATATTTCTTATATAGTTTTTATGACATTATGTAAATATAACACAAAACCTATTTATAGTATACAGTATAAAGTATATCGTAAGGGTGGTCCTTTAGTCCTAAATGAAAAGTGAGGAGTAAAAGATGGATAAAAAACTTATGATTGTAGATGATGATCCTGATATCCTAATTACAATTAGAAATATTTTTGAAAAAGAAGGCTACGAAGTTTTCACAGTTGATAGTGGGAAGGATTGTATTAGCGAACTGGAAAAAGGTTTTAATGGAATTATATTAATGGATATAATGATGCCTTTTATGGATGGCTGGGATACTATTGAAGAAATTGTTAAAAAAGGATATGCTGAAAATGTTAAAATATCAATAGTAACAGCTAAAGGCTCAAAAGATCCTGATAAAATAAGGGGATTGGAACCATACATTCAAGATTATATCACTAAACCTTTTAATGTAATGGATTTAATTTCTAATGTCCGCGAAATGATACCCGTATAAAAAAATTATTTTTTGTTTGTTTTTTTCAATATTTTTATATAATCTCTTTTTTATATCATTTGAGGATGCACTTATGAGTGTAATCGAAACTAAAAAACTTTCCAAATTTTATGGTGAAGTTAGAGGAATAGAAAATCTTAGTTTTACTGTAGAATCTGGTGAAATATTTGGGTTCTTAGGTCCCAATGGCGCGGGTAAAACAACAACTATTAGAACTCTACTTGGATTCTTAAAACCCACTATCGGACAAGGTTTTATTCTTGATAAAGACATTACTAAAAATAGTGTAGAAATCAGGAAAGATGTTGGTTATATCCCAGGTGAACTGGCATTATACGAACATCTAACGGGTAAACAGTTTTTAGATTATTTTGCAAAAATAAGAAACACTGATCTTCCTCTGCTTGATGAACTACTTGAAATTTTTGAACTCCCTTTAGAACGTAAAATCAAAGGTTATTCTAGAGGTATGAAACAAAAACTTGGTATCATCCAAGCTTTTATGGATGATCCTAAGCTTGTTATTATGGATGAACCAACAAGTGGCCTTGATCCTTTATTACAACAAAAATTTTACAATTTTTTAAAAAATGAGAAGAAAAAAGGTAGAACTATGTTTTTTTCATCTCATATCCTTAGTGAGGTTGACAAGATCTGTGACAGAGCCTGTATTATCCGTAAAGGCGAACTTGTAGCTCTAGAAAGCATTGATAAACTTAAACGTAAAAGTGGTAAAAAAATTCGTTTAAAAATAAAAGAGGATAACAAAAATTTTTCTGGGCCATCTGATTCTAAAGTTGTTGATGGATGGATTGAATTTAAAACAGATGATGATATCGATCATTGGATAAAAGAGATTTCTAAATACACAGTTATTGATCTTCAGATAAAAGAATTTAGTCTTGAGGATATTTTTATGCATTTTTATGACAGCGGAGGTGAAGAATAAAAAATGGATTATATTTTGAAACAAATACTCCGTTTCCGGATCAGTCTTCAAACTTTTTATGATACTTGGAAATCTACAATTATTCTTACTTTGCTTTTTTCCGGTATGGCTGCTATGTACACTCTTATGTATCCAGCTTTTGAGGATATGATGAAAGATATGCAGAGTACAGGTTCACTTGAACAATTTGCATTTTTACCTGGTTATCAAGATATGGCTACCTATGTTGGTTTTCTAAATATTGAAATGTATCAAATCTTCTGGGTTCTAATACTTGGGATAATTCTTGGATTTATATCTGCATCAATGATTTCAAAAGAAATTGAAGGAAAAACTTTTGATCTGTTAATGTCAAATCCGATTTCACGTAAACAAATAATTATTGAGAAATTCATAGGTTTAATCCCAATGGTTCTTATTATAAACCTTGGGGCTTACCTTACAATAGTTGGAGCAACAATTGCAATTGGTGAAAATCTTAACTTTTATTATCTTTTCCTCACTCATCTTATATCAGTGTTTTATTTTCTCAGTATTATAGGATTAGGACTTTTTATTTCAACGATATTTGATGAAAAAATGAAATCAAGTATTACCACAATGGCTATTGTAGTAGGTATGTTTATATTGGATTCTATAGCTCAAATGATACCCGATTATGATTATATTGGATATTTGTCTCTTAAAAATTATTATAGACCATATGAATCTTTGAAATTTGGTGAAGTATATGGTGAAGGTTTAGTTGTTTTCATTGTTTTTACAATTGTTGTTTTAATTGCAACTATGATTTATTTTGAACATAAAAATATTGAGGTATAAAAAAAAAGATAGAGATTTTATCGGTAGATATATCTTAGTTCATTAATGGTTTCGTCAAGAAAAATATTTACGGCTTCATCAAAAGGGCAGTTTAAATTTGTTTTATCTATACATTTTTTAAGTTTTTTATATCGGTCTTCATCAATTTCTATTTTGACCATTTTTCCTAATCCCATCCTTTGTTGTTAATTATAATCTTCTAGTTGTTTATAACTTTATTTATCTAATTGTTTTTTTTAAAAATCTCAAAAAAATTTTATAATAAAAGTTGTTTTCCTAGTTTGTAAAAATTATATGGTTTAAAAAAAACATTAGGGCATTGTTTTTTCTTGTTTTTTTGTTTCCAGCCCGTTAAACCAGGAAACAATACATAACTAAAAAAAAAGTTTGTAGGTGTATAATATGACGGGAAGGATTTCATATATTGTTAAAAACAAGTTTTTCTGGTTTTTTGTTTTTGTTGTTTTCTTTGTTTTATCTTTAGATTTTTGGGCTTGGAATGCATATAATCCTTTGTTTTTTGGTCTTCCTTTCTGGGTTTTTTATTTAATTTTTATAACTGTTTTACTTACTTTTGTGTATTATTTTTTTTGTTTATTTTTCTGGAGGGTTGATGAGGATTGATTTTTGTTTTACTCATGGTTTTTTATTTTGTTTTTCTAGTATGTTTGGGTTATTTTGCTCATAAAAGGTCTTCTAAGACACCTGAGGATTATTTTCTTGGAAGCAGAAGGTTTGGGCCTATTGTTTTGTTTTTTACGTTAGCGGCTACTAATTTTTCGGCTTTTACGTTTCTTGGTTTTGCTGGTAATGCTTACAAGACTGGTTTTGGTCAGTATGGAATCATGGGTTTTGGTACAGCTTTTATGGCGGTTATGTTTTATGTTATAGGTAGAAAAGTCTGGCAGTTGGGTAAAAAAAATAATTATATGACTCCTCCTGAACTTGTTGGTGACAGGTTGAATAGTAAAAGTGTTAGAATTCTTTTTATGTTTGTTATGGTTGTTTTTACGATTCCTTATCTTGCAGTTCAAGCTATAGGTTCTGGTTTAATTATTGAAAGTATGACTTCTCTGGATTGGCAGTTAGGGGCTGTTATTACTGTTTGTGTGATTACTTTTTATGTTTTGTTTGGTGGTATGCGTGCTTCTGGTTGGACTGATCTTATTCAGGGTTTTATTATGATTTTTGCTTTAGTTATAGCAGTGGTTTTTATAGCGGTTAATCTTGGTGGTTTTGAACAAGCTAATCTTAATGCTTTGAATGCTAATCCTGATCTGTTTACCCGTCCTGGTATTGGTGATTTTTTTATTCCTCAGATTTGGTTTTCTTTTATGATACTCTGGGTTTTTGCTGATCCTATGTTTCCTCAGATTTTTTCAAGGTTTTATACAGCTAAGGATGAAAAATCTTTGAAATTGTCTATGATATTGTATCCATTGGTTGTTTCATTTTTGTTTTTAATACCTGTTCTTATTGGTGTATGGGCTCATGGAACCGGTCTAGAAATAGCTTCAGGTTCAGAAGATATGGTTCTTCCAATGATGGTTCAGAAATATACACCCTCTTTTGTTTATGCTTTTGTTATGATTGGTGCTCTAGCGGCTTTGATGTCTACAGCTGATTCTCAACTTCTTTCCCTTTCTACTATGCTATCTAGGGATCTACCGTTTTTGAAAAAAAGAGTTTCTGAAATAAATTTTGCAAAAATCCTCGTAGTATTTTTATCACTTTTTGCAATTATTTATGTTTTAGCAGGTTATGATCCAAATGTTGGTATCATGGGAAGTCTTGTTAGCACTACTTTTTCAGGACTAGCAGTTTTATTTCCTACTGTTTTATTTGTACTCTATTGGAAAAAAACTACTAAATATGGTGCCTTGGCTAGTATTATCATCGGTGAGATATGTGTCTTTTTGTTTCAATATAATTTTATTTCTAGTTTAGGTTTTCTTTCAGCTATACCTTCTGTTTTAATTTCAACAATAATACTTGTGTCTGTTAGTTATCTTACAAGTGCAAAAAAGTTATCAGGGTAGTTTTTTGAAACAATTTTTGATTCTTTAAAAGATATTATTTCAAGATTACTTTCTTCTAATTCTTCTTTGAATTCATTTTTACTATATAGATGATAAAAACGTGGTATATTGTGTTTATCCTGTCTCCAAAATAATGTTATATCCCCATATTCTGTGTTCTCTTCCTTTTCTAATTCTTTTTTAAAAGAATGATCTTTGAAACGTTCTTGTTCTCTAGACCATACTGATATCAGAGCTTTTCCATCAGATTTAAGTATTCTTTTAACTTCATTAAGGGTTTGTAGACGGTTTTTTTTATGTTTGATGTTATGTAAAGCTGCGATGAATATAAGATTATCAATTGTTTGGTTTTTTAATGGGATATTTACAGCGGTGGCTTGAATTAATGATATATTTTTGATTTTTTGTTTTTTTATTTTTTTTTGTATTATTTTTAACATGTTTTTCGAGATATCTACTCCTAAGGTGTGTTTGCTTTTTTCTGAAAGTGGTAGAAGATGCCTTCCGTTACCGCAAGCTAGATCAACATTTACTCCTTGAGGGTTGAGTGTTTCTATATAGTTTATGCATTCTTTCCAGGTTTTTTGTCGGGTTTTATCAAAACTTTTAGCTATTTTATCCCATGTTTTTTGATTATCAATCATTTTTTGAATTAATTCCTTTTTTTAGGGAGAAATAGTTATCTGTTTTAATAATTTAATTGTAAAAAAATCATTTTCTTTTATTAATTATTAAAATTTAAGGAAAAATATTATATATAATATTAGATGCTATTTATAGTGATGAAAAAATTACTGGTGCTTTCTGTTATTTTAATTATTTGTCTTGCTTTATTCACAGGATGTATCAGTGATTCTAATGAATATATTTTCTCAGATAAAGTCGATAAAAAAAAGGATATAAATGATCGAGATGGAGATGGTGTAGAGGATTCTTTGGATGATTTTCCAGATGATCCTTCAGCTAGTAAAGATAGCGATGGTGATGGTTATCCTGATTCATGGAATAAAGGAAAAAGCAGTTTAGATAGTAATTCTAATCTTTTTATTGATGAATTCCCTGAGGATCCATCTGAATGGAAGGATTCAGATAAAGATGGAGTGGGTGATAACAAGGATATTAATCCTAATGTAGATCTTTCTATAACAGTAAAAATAACTGATTTTGAGTTAACTAACCGTGTTGATATTTTGAAATGGTCTCAGATTTATTTTAATCTTCAAGTGAATGATGAGGAAGAAGTTACTTATGATAATGGTGGAGATTACTGGGTTTGTAGGTTGAACCGTAAAAAAAATATTGATTTTGAATATACCTTTGATATTCCTGATGATACAGATCAGGAAACTTTTGTTTTGAATTTTGAATTTTTTGATTATAATCTTTTCTTATCTGATGATAAAATTGATGTTACATCTGAATCAGATGAAGCTTTTGAGATCAAATATGATTTAACAAAGAATAGTCTTAATATTAATCCAAAGGGTGTATCTAAGGGCTCGGATGCAAGTATTCGGTATGAGGTTTTGATGCCTGGTGAGGTAAATATTGGTAGGGAATATAGTTTTGAATGGAGTTTTGAAAACCGTGATTATGGTTTGATTTTGGATATTCCAGATGAAACATTTAATGAGTATAACGAGTATCAGACTGATAAAAGAAGTCCTTCTTCAAAAAACGATATGGCTGGTTTTGTTACCTATGAGGAGGAAGTGATTGTTGATCTTTCAAAAAAACTTGACAAACTTTCTGATGGTTTTGATGAAGTTAAAAAAATTAATTTTATTCTTCGTTTTGTTCAAGAGATTGTAGATTATACTTCGGATAGTGTAACTAAAAATAAAGAGGAATATTGGCGTTATCCTGTTGAAACTCTTGTAGATGGAAAAGGAGATTGTGAAGATAGTTCTGTACTTTTTGCATCTATTACTAAGGTTTTAGGTTTCGATACTGCTTTGTTGCTTTATATTATAGATAATGATGAATCTAAGCAGATTGGTCATCTTGCGGTTGGTATTTGTATTTCCAAAGAGGTTGATGGGAAATTTGTTGTTTCTAATAACAAGAAATATTATTATTGTGAGACCGCATATGATGCTAAAAATGGAGAATCTCTTTTCAAAATTGGTGATGTTCCTTCAGAGGTTAAAGACAAATATAGTTCACCTTACATGTTTATAGAAATTTAATTTTTTATAAAAAAAGAAGTTGAATCTTTTTTTATTCGATATAGATTCCTGGTTTTAATGGTGTTGCAAAGTTTGATTTGTTTTCTGGGTCATATTTTTCTTTTTCTTCAGCATCATATATTTTGATTTCAGCATTGAAAAGTTTTTTCAGGTAGTTTTCTGCGTTTTTTATGTAGCTTTTTTCATCTATATGGTTTTGGAATTTTTGTTTATCTTTGTCGTTAAATGTTCTTACTTCTTTCATTAGTTTTCCTGAGTATTTTGATGCTTGTTTTGCTTTAGTTTTGATTTCTGGGTTACTCATTATTGTTTTCATGAGTTTCCCCATGTTTAGTTGTTTTTCTTCTTCTAGTTTTATTGCTTCTGTTAGTATCATCCATTTCCATTGTGGTGATGTGTATATGCAGATTTTTTTTGGTTTTATTTTTGTTACATTTAATATTTCTTTTATGTCATCTATTACTTCAGAAAGTAGTTCTTCTCCTATGATGTGTTCCCAGTTTATATCTTCTTTTTTTGTTTTTGGATATTTTTCTTTTGATACAAATCCTTGGTTGTCTTGACTCCATAGTTCTTCTGAGATGTGTGGTGTAAATGGAGTCATTAGTTTGATCCATTGTTTTTTGTATTCGTTGAGTATTTTTTGGTTGCCTCCACCTCTTTTTATGTACAGTTGTATATCTTTTAGTAATTCGAAAAATATTTCGTTGGATGCATCTCGTAGATCATAGTTGTTTAGTGAGTTTTCGATGTTTTTTATTCTGAGTTTTAGCTTGTTTTTTAGCCAGCTGTCTAGTTTTTCATCTGTTTTTTGTTCTAAATTTGATAATTTGTTTATTGTTTGGTAGATGTTACCTAATTTATTTTTATATTTGGTTACGGTTTCTGAGTCCCATTCTACGTCTACAAATGGTGATCCTACATGTGAATAGTATAGACGCATTGCGTCTACTCCATATTTTTTTGCTGCGTCGGCTATGTGTTCTGCTCCGCCTTTGGATTTACTTATTTTTTCTTTTCCTTTTTGTGTAACCCACCAGTGTACGAATATTCCTTGTGGTCTTTTGTTTTCTGGCATTATAGCTACATGGTTCATGATAAATACTGGGAAATGAACGGTTTTGTGTTCTTTTCCTCCAAGATTTATGTTTACGGGGTACCAGTAGTCGAAGTCTTCTTTGATTTCATCCCAGATTTTGTTTTCAGGTTTTCCTTTTCCTAGGAATACATAATCAAAGAATTCTTCCGTCATTTCTTCTGATGTTATGTTTTGGTTGTTAACATGTTTCGATATAATGTAATATGCCGGGTATAGTGTTGAGTCTGAAATTGGTTCCACTATCCATTCTTCTTTGAAGGGAAATTCTGTTCCAAGCCATGATCCTTTTCTTATACAGGCTCGGTCGTCGAACCAGTCTAGAACTTTTGGTAGTTGTTTTTTGTATTCAGCGGGGTAGATATTCATTTTTTCTACATGTTTTTTTGATTCTTCTGTTAGTTTTTTGTCGCTGTATTTTATGAACCATTGATCTGGTATTTTTTTAATCATTACTTTTTCATTACATCTGCAGATTACTTCTTCTGAGAATTCTCTCATGGTTATTGCTTGTTTTTGTTGTTGTAGTTCGTCTTTTACCTGGTCTTTCATTTCTGATATTTTGATTCCAGCGTATTTTCCGCATTTTTCGTTTAGTATACCTTTGTGGAATTCTTTTTTGTAGACTAATTCTGTTGCTTGTTCTAGTTTTTCTTTTTCATTTTGATTTTTTATATTTAGTTCTTCTACTGCTTTTTTTGCTGGGTTGTCCCCTAGATCTTTTACGTCGATTATTGTAATTGGTTCAATATCGGTTTTTAGTTCGTCTAGTGCAATCCAGTCGTATGGTGCATGTGCTGGTACTGACATTACTATTCCTGTTGCTACATTGGGATCTGCAAATGGTCCTGAGAGTATTGGTATTTTTCTGTTAATCATGGGTATTATACATTGTTTTCCGATGAGTTTTTTTCCAGGTATGGTTTCGTTTTGTTTTTCGATGTTGTCTATTTGGTTTTTTAGTTTTTGGTATGCTTGTTCTGAGCAGATCCAATCTTCGTTGTTGATTTTTATTTTTATATATTCTACATCTGGGTTTACCCACATGTTTGTTACTCCAAAGATGGTTTCTGGTCTTAGTGTAGCAGCTGGTAGTATGGTTCCGTCTTCTAGTTTGAATTTTATTACTGTGAATTCTTGTATTTCTGCGCTTCCGCCTTTTGATATATCTGTTTCTGATTTGTCTACTGCCACGGGTCCACAGTTTGGACAGAAAGGTGCATAGTGTGGTTTTTGGGTAAGTAGGTTTTTTTGTTTTAATTTATGGAATTGCCATTGTATGAATTTTTGATATCCTGGTGATATCGTGCTCATTATTCGGTCGTAGTCTATTAAGAATCCGAACCTTTTCCAGTAGTCTTCTACATAAACGTTTGAAAAATAATTTACTACTTCTATTGGATCTGTTAATTTTTCTATTTGAGCAGGAGTTGCTCCGTATTCTTTTAATGATTTTATTGTTAAAGGATCATTTCTTTCTACTTTTTTTGCAAAACCAATGGAAGGTATTCCTGATGCATGAAACCCTGCGGGGTATAGCACGTTGTAGTTGTCCATTCTTTTGTATCGAGCTATTATATCGCAGTATGTGAATCCTCTCATGTGCCCTACGTGTAGGTATCCTGATACTCCGGGGTATGCAAAGTGTATGAAGAATTTGTTATCTTTGTTTTTTTTGGATTTGTATATTTTTTTTTGTATCCATTTTTGTTGCCATTTTTTTTCTATTTCTATGTAGTTGTATTGTTTTAGGTTCATTTTTTGTTTTCGACCCTTTTTAGGGAGTCATATTATATTATTTATTTAATGGTAATGGTTTATTGTTTGGTTTTTTTGTTATTTTTACAGCTTTACCGTATTTACACGTTATGTTTAAATACAATGGTTTACAAAGTATAACTTGTAAGGTGGTGTTGAAAAATATGAAAATTATTAGTGAAGTCAACAATCAGCAAGATTTCAATGAACTTAAATCTACTATGGAAGTATTCATTGTCACAACTAGAATCAAGCAACTTGCTGAGATGGCATAATATTCATTGATCAGTTATTGTATTAGTAATAACGCACGCCTCTTTTAGTGATTTGCACCACCATCTAATTTTTTTTATTAAATTTTTATTAATAATCCTCCTTTTTTCATTTTTTTTAGGTATTTTATCATTTTTTGCATATTTACATTTTAGTTTTTTTTCGTTATTACTACTATTCCAATAAACTCATTTTATCACCATATATTTATATACCATAAATCTCAAAGTATAACATAGGATTTGGTGAAAAAAATGAGAGTTGTAAGCGAAATAAGAACCCGGCAAGAACTTCAACAAATAAAATCGACTATGGAAGTATTTATTGTAACAAACAGAATAAAACAATTAGCTGAACTAGCATAAATAAAACATAGAATCGCCAAGAAGATAAACCAATTTTTTTAGGTGTTTATTTATTCCTTTTAAATGGAATAGCGTTTTTTAATTTTCCAACTTTACCAAAAACACTTTTTAACTTACCCAATTTTCCATCATCAGAAGAATTATCATCAGAAGATTTTTCTATTTTGAAAATTTTTCTCAAAAAATTTAACTTAGAAGGCTTATCCTTAACCTCCTTCTTTTTTAAATCAAGATTAACAAAATTTCCTTCATTATCAAAACCCACTCTGAAAATATTAGGTTTAACGGGTTTAGATTTATTCTCTTTTTTAACTCTAATTTTTCTATGTTTAGATTCCTTTTTTTGTTTTACAGGATAAATAGGTAATAATTTTTTGTTATCATTTTTTTTCTGATTTTCAAATTTATTAAAAGATTTATCTTTTTTCTTTCTTTTAAAAATATTTTTAAAATTCTTTGAAATATTATTTTCCGGATCGATTATAGGAACTGAAGGAGGTTTTTCTAATTCATTTACCTGCGTTTTTTTTTCTTTCTTT
The DNA here is from genome assembly GCA_964391965.1 of uncultured Thermoplasmatales archaeon. Classification (GTDB taxonomy): domain Archaea; phylum Thermoplasmatota; class E2; order DHVEG-1; family DHVEG-1; genus JAZKSG01. The sequence goes on from CAYMOC010000014.1 coordinate 28,612, forward strand.
ACTGGTTTAACATCAAATAAT
>CAYMOC010000015.1:0-22179 GCA_964391965.1 uncultured Thermoplasmatales archaeon
CAATTCATAGATGTAAGAACACCCTGCGAAGAAGAAACACCAATCTAAAAAAAAAAAATTATTTTTTGTTTTTTTCTCTAAATAAAACCTCACTATGAGGATAAGCAAACTCTACTTTTTCAGAAGAAATTATTTTTTTATGAATCAAACGACGTATATCAGTTGAAATCTGATTACGCTTCTTAGCAATAGTAACATATCTAACTGTTGCTTCAATACCAGAAGCTAAAAAATTCAACCGAATATGAGGTTTTTTCTCTACTTTTTTAGGATACTTTTTCCAAAGAAGCTTCATAGCTTCTTCCACTGCTGAAATCAAAATCTTCTCAGCAGAATCAAGATCACTTTCATAAGTTACAGATACCTTGATTTCATCAAGAATATAATCATCAGCACCTGTGTAATTTATAATTTCTTGATCAAAAATAATAGAAGTTGGTAACATAACAGTACGATTAGATTTCTCCTCGCCATCAACAGTACCACCAACCTCATCAAGATAAATATGTGTCAAAGTAATATCAGTTATATCACCGGTCACACCAGATATAACAACACGATCATCAATACGAATAGGTCTTCGCATAACTATAATCAACCAAGCAAAAACACCAGTAATCGGCTTCTGTAAAGCCCAACCAAGAGCAACAGTTAACAAACCCGCGATAAAACCAAACTCAGTCCAACTACCATAATAATACGCGAAAATAAAAATAAACAAAAAAAAAGCAAAAAGATATTTAAGCATACTAAAAAAAACAGATACATTATGCATCTGTTTTTTTGATTTAACCTTTTTAATAAGAAAACGTCTAATAAAACGGAAAATAATACTAAAAACAACAAAAGCAATAATAACAATTAGAATCAAACCTATAAGATCAGCATATTCCGAAAGGAATCCTTCAACCACGTTATCAAAAATACTAAGAAACCACATATAAACAAAACCAAATAAATATCTTCAAATACTTAAACATTTATGAAACAAAACTTAAAAAAAAAATTCAAGCGAAAGAAATATAACTACAATGTTACATACTATTTTATAAGGTGATGCGGATGCAGAAAACATTATTTGATTTTATAGAAGAAAATAATATAGAAAATGCAAAAAATAATATACATTAAAAAAACCCAAAAATTTTTTTTAAAAAAATAGTTTTTCTAAATTTGGGGGAAAAAAGAGAATCAATATTATAGACTAGAATCTTTGTTTTTAAAATATCTCCACACAGCAAAACCAATAAGTAAAACAAAAGCAACAAAACATATAACCGCGATTGTTTGAAACAATGGATCATGCCATATAACCATATTTGAAGACACAAATGAATTAACACCACCTGAAGCACTATCGGAAGCTGCCTCGCAAGCAGTATCAGTACCATCACTGTACCCTGGAGTATTCATTAAATTATTAACTGTATCTGAAGCGGTTCTTTTCATCTCAATATCGCCACCACTAACACCTAACGAATCAGCTACAGCACGAGTACCAGTTTCATTAACAGTAGTAAAACTATCAGAAGAACCAGAAGAATAAACAACTGTATTTGATGACCCCATTTGAGTAGTAGTCCAACCAATAACTTTACCTTTAACATATTGAACAACACTAACAATGCTTACAAGTAAAGAAAAAAAAGCAGCTGAAAACATAACAACTATGCGAGTATTCTCAGGATGAAGCAAACATTCACCCTTCCAAGTTAAACAATAATAAACCCATTTATGGCCATCACGTTCTCTTCTCTTCACCAAACCTGCTTCATTTAGTTTATTTAAATGTTCATGAAGAGTAGCCTTGTTAAGATTAGTTTCAGCAGAAATATCTTTAAGACTCATCTTCTTACCATCAAGAACCTTTAAAATCGATAATCTTGAATCAGAAGCAAGAGCCTTGAAAGTACTCATATCCAATGTAACCTTAGCCATACTATATCTTATATTAGTGAAGCATTATTTAAAAACTATCTGTTTTTGTTTGGTATTTCCCAAACAACAAAAAATAATAGTTTTTTTATGATTAATTTTTTAACACATCGAAACATCTAGAGTTATAAAAAAAAATGTAGTTGAGGATTGATTTAAAAAAATGATTTTAACAAAAAAAACAAAAATAAGTTATTTAACAATTTTATTTTTAACAGCAACTACTGTAATTACAACAGGGGCTGCATCTGCCGCTACTGGTCAACTAACAGAGGAAGAAATACAGTTTATGAATGATGCAAAAGACAGTCTAAGCATGGTAATGACTCTGCTATGGGTTGCTGTAGCAATAGTCTTAGGTATTATGATAATGATGATTATCATTTGTTATGTCTTGATGTCTACAACAAAAAAATATCTTCAAAGAATCGATCATCTGATAGGTGTTAGACAATCACAAAGATATGGAAACTGGGAGGACCATAATTCGTATCAAAAATATTAAGAAAAATAGAAACATTATATGGAACTGTAGAAAAATATGGAAAAAGAAGAACTTATCACATTGCTTAAAGAATGTGATGCAATAAAATTTGGAAAATTTGTTTTAACATCGGGTGCTGTAAGTAACTATTATATAGATATAAAAAAAGCAAGCACCAAACCCAAAGTTCTTAAAAGAATAGCTGAAACAATTTCTGAATACGCTGAAGGATATGATGTTCTTGCAGGTATGGAACTTGGGGCAGTACCGCTTTTAGTGGCAACAAGTCTTGAAACAGGTATACCTTATTCAATAGTAAGAAAAGAAAAAAGAGAACATGGTACAGAATCACAAATAGAAGGCGAAAAGGTTACAAATAAAAAAGTTTTAGTTATAGAAGATGTAACTACAAGTGGAGGATCAGTTATAAAAACATTAAAAGTACTCCGTAAAAACCTTGCCAAAGTCGATGAAGTAGTTGTAGTAGTGGATCGTGAAAGCGGAGCAGAAAAAAAAGTACATGATCTTGATGCAAACCTTATACCCTTAGTATCAGTAACCGACATATTAGATGAGTAAAAAAAAATAAATGTTACATATAAATAATAAAAGCTGTATTTCAACAAAAAAAAAAAATTAATTGAGATTTAAAAGAAAATATATTTTTAAAAAATGTAGGGAGGCTTGAAAAAGTTTGAATATTCTTGTAGTAGGCGGAGGAGCTAGAGAACATGCAATTTGTGAAGCAGTTAAACGCTCAAAAAATGCTAAACTTTTATCTGTGATGAAAAATCTTAATCCAGGTATAAAAAAAATTGCTGTAAAATTTTTACAAACACCTGAAACAGATATAAAAAAAGTAGTTGATTTTGCAAAAAAAGAAAATATAGACATCGCAATAATTGGACCAGAGGCACCATTAAAACATGGCATTGTAAATGAACTTGAAAAAAACGGTATTAAAACCTGTTCACCTACCAAAGAAGCAGCTAGGATTGAAACAGACAAAGAATGGATGCGTGGTATTTTAGATAAATACAAAGTCACAGGTCAACTTAAACATCAAACCTTTACTGATGCTAAAAAAGCAAAAAACTATATCGAAAGTCTTAACGCCGAAGTTGCGATAAAACCAATTGGTCTTACAGGTGGAAAAGGAGTAAGAGTAGCAGATGATCATTTCAACGGAACAGATGAAGCAATAAAATACGTTGAAAAAGTTATAAAACAAAAAATAGGTGGTAAATCAAAGGTTTTAATTGAAGAAAAAGCAGAAGGAGAAGAATTCACCCTTCAAGCATTTTCTGATGGAAAAACAGTGATGCCCTTACCAGCGGTACAAGATCATAAAAGATTACTACCTGATGATGAAGGACCTAACACGGGTGGTATGGGAGCATATTCATGTGCAAATGGACTACTGCCTTTTTTAGATAAAAGTGATTATGAAGAAGGAGCAAATATTCTACAAAAAATAATTGAAGCACTCGGTAAAGAAGGATGCCCTTATATTGGACCTATCTACGGGCAGTTTATGCTTACAACAAATGGACCTAAAATAATAGAGATCAATGCAAGATTCGGAGACCCTGAAGCAATGAATGTTCTACCACTTTTAGAAACAGATTTTGTAGAAATATGCCAAGCTATGACGGAAAAAAAACTGAATAAGATGAAAATAAAAATAAATCATCAATCAACAGTCTGTAAATATGTTGTACCCGAAGGCTACGGTAAACAAAGCATGGCTGGTGAAAAAATTTATGTAGATGAAAATATCATCGAAAAAATTGGTTCAAAACTTTTCTATGCATCAGTAAACAAAATGAATGATTTTGTTACCACGACAACATCAAGATCATTAGCTGTTGTTGGAATATCAAACCAGTTATCTGAAGCTGAAAAACTATGTGAAGAATCACTAAAACATGTCAAAGGAGATCATATCTTTATACGCCATGACATTGGAACAGAAGATCTATTGAATAAAAAAATAACTCATATGAACAAAATACGTGGAATATGAAAGAAGAAATACTAATCTATTTTATTGGAACAGCTGGATCAGGTAAATCAACTTTTACACAGAGTTTCAAAAAATGGATGGATGTAAACGGATTAGATGCAATTATTGTAAACCTTGACCCTGGTGCAGATAATCTACCCTATGAACCTGATGTAGATGTACGTGACTGGATATCATTAGAGGAAATAATGGATTCATATAATCTTGGACCAAATGGTGCTCAGATTGCCTGTGCAGATCTAGTAGCACTAAACATTGGAGAAATAAAAGAAACCATAGAATCCTTTAAATCAGATTATGTATTAGTTGATACACCTGGTCAACTAGAGCTTTTTGTTTTCAGAGAATCCGCAAGACAAATCATAAATTTTTTAAATCCAACAAAGACGATGATAGCTTATCTTATAGATCATGCTCTTGCAAAAACCGCTTCGAGTTTCATATCTCAGAATCTTTTATCATTAAACACAAATTTTAGGCTTCAGCAACCACATGTAAATCTACTTAGTAAAACAGATATGCTCTCTGATGAGGAAGTAAAACAAGTAGAAAAATGGTCAGATGATATCTATGAACTAGAACATTCATTATACAGAGAACAGGCATCCATGCATCGTGAGCTAAATGAAGAGATAATCAAAATGATGAACAATCTTGGTAATCAAATACCAACATTTTTTGTAGGAAAAGGAGACCTATATCAACTTGAAGACTTCTATACGATTATACAGATGCAGTTTCATGGTGGAGAAGACCTAATGAAAGACTAAAAAAAATGAAGAGTTTTAGTCATCAAATCTTTTAACTTTTTTATTTTTACTAAGTAAAACAACCCGAGAAGGTTTTTGTTCCAATGGAAGATCATAACCAAGTTTTTCACCAAGTTTCAAACCAAAACTCTTAACTTTTTTATGAGAAGGCATATTTGAAAGTTTCATACGTTTCCGTGAGTAACCCACAAAAACATAACCCTTTGGTTCGATAAACATAGGATCAGCTATTTTATCTAAAGAAGCAAATTCATCAATGTATTTATCATCCATATTCCAACCATCAATAAGGGTATGTCTAACAACAGTACGAGTATCAAGAGAAGGCAGTAGTTCTAAAGTCTGTTTGATTCTGTCCCAACCGTCACTAATTAATGGTGAACAAATTTTTTTATAAACATTTTTATTTGGAGCAATAACAGATACATAAAGTTGTTTAGGAAGTGTTTCGAGATTTTTTAATGCTTCAGGATTTGTTCCATTGGTAACTAAAAAAGTAGTCATATTTTTTTTATGACATTCCTCAAAAAATTCTCCTAATTCAGGGTAAAGAGTGGGTTCACCTGAAAGGGAGCAAGCTACCATATTTGGGTTATTTGCTTCTTCCCATTTTTTTTGATCGCAACGTTCATCTCCTTTAAAACCAGTGATAAGTCTTCTTTGTTCCTCTATTGATTTTTCTAAAATAAAACTTGGATCATCATATTTTTTTAACTCGGTCTCATTAAAACCCTGATGTCTCCAGCAAAATAAACAAAGATGAGTGCAATGGTTTATTGTGGGTGTCATCTGAAGACATCGGTGTGATTTTATTCCATAAAAGGATTGTTTGTAGCATTCTCTGTTAAATAGAAGGCTTTGTCTCATCCAATGACAAAGTTTTACTCCTGAATGATCTCCTACTATTCCATATCTTTGCTTTTGTAAGATTTTTTTTAACTCTGAATTCATTTTTCTATCTCTCCGCCTTCTTTATAGTCATTTGTAAACAATAACTGTTATATTAATTTAAACCTTATAAAAATAACGATTGTTAACACAACAAATATTAGGAATAAAATGAATTATATGAAAAAATTAATAATAAACTAAAATAAAATAATAAATTATATATATCTGCAAAACAAATACGATATTGCAAAAGTCAAAAAAATAACCTTAAGAAAGGCTTATGAAGAGGGAAAAAATAAATATGAATAAAAATAAAAAAAATTTTTTAATTGCTATAACAATCATATCTATGCTGCTTATAGGAATATACATACCAGTAACAATAGCAGATAATGAAAATTATAAACACCAAGGATTTGATAAAGGACCATCATCTCTACCTGTCGTTCCTTTAAAAAAGACGACACTTGTAAACTTTGATGAAAACAGCTACTTAGATGATTATGCTTATTTAGCAGCTGTTCCAACAGCAGTTTTTAAAGAACAAGACCAACTTTATTCACATCCATTGCTTTTCTACCAGGATGAATACAAATATGAAGATGACAAAGAAAGAACTCTAAACCCACGTCAAGGACTTAACTACTTTATGGAAGACTGGCTCAAATACTGCAACGGACAACAAGATCAAATGAACCTTATAAACGTAGATGAAAACAAAATACCTGATGAATGGAAATCCAAAGAAATAAACGAAATAAAAAGCGACAACATCTACGAGATAGCTGAAAAAATTGCTCTCAAAGATTTCTCATTTTCAGATGAAGCAGTAGTAGCTGTAGCGGAACAAACATTTAAAGATTCAGAATATGAATTCAACTCAGAATTAAAAGGATCTATATCTAACGACGAAATACTTACAGAAACTTTTTATTCACCACAAGCAGACAAACTCAACCCTCGTTTTCATGAATTTAACGTTCCAGAAGGATACAAATATATAAAAGCAAGAACCTGGTGGGCATCACTCACAAGCGGAATAGGAAAAGAATCAGATCTGCCGATCAGTATGTTTATAACAATACCAACAGCAGATCCGGATACACAATTTTACTGTAACCTAAAAGGCGATGAATGGTTACAAGTAGCCTATACACAAGCATGGAATCTAAACGAAGGAATGGATGAAGAAAAAACACAAATGTATGCTTATGAAAATGGGAAATGGCGACTCAGTGTAACAGATATACCAACCTTTGAAATCCATGGATCACCTAGAGATATTCTAAGAAACATGTTCCAAGGAGTGACCTATCAAACAGATATTACAATACTTCCAGGTACAGAAATAGAAATACCTGAAAAAACTCCATTTGGATGCAGAGATGCAAATTTTAAACTAACATGGGACAACCCAAATGTTGACTTAGGTATGTCAGTAATTGGACCATCGGGGGAAGAAATACTAACATCCATAGAAACTGATGTTAATGAACAAAAATTACATATTGACCAACTTGGTGAATGCCCTGAAGGAAAAAGTTATTCTGTAGCCGTGTTCAAACTTAATGAAGATGACAGCCAAGTAGATTTTAAAGTTGAATACGACTGGGGTCAAAACATTACAAAAGAAAAAGCTGATTCTTTAACCTCTGCAACAGAGGGAGCTGTCCTCGCTAGTCAACTTAACGCTCCACTTCTTTATACAAAGACAGATAATCTACCAGAAGAAACAAAGGACGCATTGTACAAATTAGGAGTTAAAAAAATACATGTAATAGATCTAAATAATCATTTAAAAACTGAAGTATTAGATGAAATAAAAAACATAGCTAATGTTCAAAAATGTTATAAAACCCATAAGGAGATATATACAAAAATAACTGATTTATCTGGACAAAATGATATAATTGTATCAACAATTGATCCTTGGACAAAATGGTTAGTAACAGAAAAGAAACCAGATAAAGAAACAGAGGCAGCATTGTTTATCGGGCCTTCCGCATATATAGGTGCACACCATGGAAGCCCAGTAATAATAACTGACAATCATCCAAAACTATCCTCCTCAGTGGTATGGCATACAGAATTTTGGAAACGAAATGGCGGAGGCTTTCCTGATCCGCCATCAGCTCCAATGTCACTTACTGGTAGACAAGCATATGAATATTTTGATGAAATAGGGTTAGATAAACCAAAAATGGAAAGCATGATAACAGTAGCAGGACAGTATGATATTGGTGCTACTTGGGATAGAACATTTGTTGGTAGAGCTATGCCTGGAAGATTCTTTGGTTCTCCACTTGATACAACATATTGGATATCAAGAAACATGTTCTATCCAGGTCTTATCTTCAACAACCCTGGAGCAGATCCTACTGGAAACAACTACATACAAGGTAGTCACAGTGAAAGAAGACAACTCATGCCATTTGGACCCGCGGGATTAAAAATTACTAAACCAGAACAAGAAGAAAAATCCGCATATCCCGTTCTTCACTCATACATGTGTTATAACCATCGTTTAAACTATGTTTTCGATAAATACTATGGATTCCAATATGAATGTAGAGATGATGTTATACCTGGTGTTTCAGCATCCCCTTATGCAATAGATGAAGGAGTTGTTCCTGGTGAAACCGGAGCAGTATGGCCTGATTTCAGCGCAACAATAACAAATCCATTTTATGCTGAAAAAGGTGGTTTTTCTAATGTTTATTCTACAAGCTATACTCCAATAGTTGAAAACCTAAATAGAGGAATACTACTCTGGAACTGCGGAACACACGGTTCTGGAGGAAACTCTGGTTTTTTAGTAACATGGCCTGAAAATGGTATCGCATCAATAGCAGGGATCAACTTACCGCTTAACTTGTTCGGATTTGAAAAAGAAGGTAATCCATGGAGAGGATATGATTTCTTGATGGGTTCCACAGAAACGCCTGATAGTATGACAATGAACGCTCATGGAATAATTCCAGGTATGATAGGGAATCCAAACATGGATGGTTTATTTCCGCTTGGATGGGATTACACTATAAATGAAAAACCATACAGACAAAATCTTTTCAAACTAATAAGCTACATACCCGTACTTGGAAGAATTATCGAAAACAGACCATGGCTAATGGACAGTTCCTATTTCAAAGATGGAATTATTGGTGCAAAACTAGCTAGTTTCATACATGTAGCTAACCAATTAACTGGTTTAAACATAGACGAAGATCTCGAAAACCTTTATTCAATGGGATGGATACTTTCTGCATGTCTACCAGCATATAAATATCTACATTTGACAATGGTAAGACATGGTTCAGCATTCCAAGTTATGGACCCTTGGCCAACAAGCTGGTATGCATACTGGACTAATACAATGCCACGCGACATAGCAATAGGCGATACCGTTGGTGAAGCCTATACTAAAGGGATAAGTCACGTAGGAAAAATATTTGCTACTGATCCACCAAAATGGTGGTGGGACACATGTCAAAATGTAGTATATTACGGAGATCCAGACTTACGGATGCTTGTACCTGGTACAGAATACAGTGAAAAAAATCATTGGACACAGGAAGATGTAAAACCAATACTTTATGATTCAGAACTTAACATAAATGGTCACATGCCTTTTGGTGCAACAGAGTATCCACATGAACGCGAACCAGAACCACTAATACCTATATGGTTACTTGTTGTAGTAATAATCATCCTTGTAATTATTGCAGCAATCGTAATAGGTACAAGAAAAGACAAAAATAAAAAATAAAAAACTCTCTTTTATTCTTTCTTTATTTAAAAAAGTTTTTTATTGATTAAGTTATATAAATAACATTTATCTGAATTTTTGTGATTATGAATACATAATATTCATATACTTATAGGTTAATTATTAAACTATTAGCCATTGAAAAAAAGTTAAAATCAATTAACCATCAATACTATTCCTGGTTAAATATATCCTAAAAAATATAAATTAAATAGGGGGTTTCTTATGGCAAAAGGAAAGAATATAAAAATTAAAATTTTTTCAGGTTTGGTGTTGACAGTATTATTACTTGGTGTAATGATACCATTAACACAATCAGCTGGTTTTGCAGAAGCTAGGGAGAATACAAATCAAATGCAGGGTTGTGATAAGGGACCTTCCTATAAATCTGTAGTGCCTATTGAAAAAACTACCTTTGTAAATTTTGATAAGGAAACTTATCTTGATGATTATGCATATCTGGCATCAGTCCCAGGTAGTGTATTTAATGAAAACGATGTTTTATACTCAAATCCACTTTTATTTTACCGAGATAGATTAGAGGTGAAAGACAATAAAGAACGTAGTTTAAATGCACGGCAGGGCCTTGATTATTTCATGGAAGACTGGATGGGATATTGTAACGGTGAAATGGATCAGATGACACTTATTAATATTCCAAAAGAAAAAATTGATTCTAGTTGGAGAGCTAAAAAAACTACTGAAATTAAATCTGAAAATCCTTATGAAATAGCTAGTAAAATTGCATTAAATGAATTTAGTTATTCAGATAATGCAGTTATTTCAGTTATCAATGAAAATTTTGAGGTGCCTGATGAAGTTTACTCAAATAAATTATCGGGTACTCTTCCAGTCGCTGATATAAAAGATGATGTAAAATTTGAATTTGAACAAACTAATAAATTAAATCCGCAGTTTAGAGATTTTTCAGTTCCTGAAAAATATAAATATATCGAAGCTCGAAGTTGGTGGGCATCAATAGATATACATTTAAAGATGTTCTTTAGTCATATAATTATTCCTACTGGAGACAAAGACATTCAACTTTATTGTAAACATAAAGATGATTGGATGCAGGTTGCAGCTGCATCAACAAATAATGTTCAGTTTGGTATGGATCCTGAAGCAGAACGTGCAAAATCATATGTTTATACACCTGGTTATTGGAGAGTGGGCTTAACAGATCTTCCAACAAAACAGGTTGAAGGTTCGATGGGAGAAATACTTAGTAACATGTTGACAGGAGTAAAATATAATGTAGATATTACAATGTATCCTGGTGTGGAAATAGAAATACCTGAAAATCCCCCATATGAATGTTCAGAAGTTGAATTTAAGTTATCTTCAGATAATCCAAATGCAAATTTAGGTTTTTCGTTGATTGGTCCTGGAGGGGAAGAAGTAAAATCAGTTTTAAAAGAAGAAAATAAAGAAGATACTTTAAAATTGAAACTTGATGAGTTGGGTCAATGCTTAGAAGACGAAAATTATAAATTATGTATTTTTAGTAAAGAAGAAATTGAAAATCCTTTAGATTTTGAGATAGAATACTCTTGGAAACAAAGAATTAAAGAGCAAGAAGGAAATTCTTTGACTTCTGCAACTGAGGGAGCAGTTTTAGCTAGTTCTTTAAATTCACCGCTTTTGTATACAAAAAAATCAGAATTGCCACAATCAACTAAAGAAGCATTGTATAAACTTGGCATTGAGAATATATTCTTAGTCGATATAGGTGGAAATATAGATAAAGATACAAAAAATGAGATAAAAGACATAGCTTCGATAAAAAACCATTACTCAAATGAAGAGGATATATATAAGGAGATTAGAAGTTTTTCGAATAGTAATGATGTTGTTTTTTCAACTATTGATCCTTGGACTTATTGGTATGTAACAGAGTTACAACCAGAGGATACATATGAAGGGGCTTTATTTGTTGGGCCTGCAGCGTATATTGCCGCTCATCATGGAACACCTGTTATTCTTGTTGATAATCATCCACGTTTGTCTTCAGCAGTTGTATGGCATAATGAATTCTGGCGGGAAAATTCAGATAATAGATCTTCAGCACTCCCTTCAGTTTCTGAAATGTATATTACTGGTACCAGGGTTTATGATTTTTTGGATGATAATAATTTTGATGAGGAAGGAAAAGAAACTTTGATTACTGTAGCAGATCAATTTGATATTGGTACACCTTGGGATAGAGTATTTCCAGGTCGTGCAATACCCGGAAGAATTTGGGGAACACCTGTTGATATGACACAATTAATATCTAGAAATATTTTTTATCCTGCGTTAATTTTTGAAAATCCTGCGATGGATCCAAACGGTGTTAAACTTATTAATGGAAGTAGAAGTGAACGTAGATTTCCTTTTTATGGGCCGCTTGGTTTAAAGATTACTAGAGAGTCAAAAGAAGTTAGTTACAATTATCCTATTACACATACATATGTTTGTTATGCTCATCGTTTGAATGAGATGTTTGAAAAGTATTATGGTGAAACTTATCAATTTGCAAATGAAATTATTCCTGGTGAAACAAATTCTTTTAATGCTATTGATGATGGTGTTAATGTTAAATATCGAGGTGAAGAAGGAAGTTTTCATCCTGATTTAATAGATTCCGAATTAACAGCTTTATATGCAAGCCGTGGTGGATATGATAATGCTTTTTCTACTAGTTTTGATGCAGTAATGAATAATTTAAATCAGGGATCACTTATGTGGATTCATGATGGTCATGGATTATGTGGCGATAGTGGTCAAGGTCTGTTTTGGTATAATGATATACCAATACCTGGTGCAGCCTGTAAAAAAGAAGATAATCCTTGGAGGCTTTATGAATGGTTTCTTGGTTCTACTGAAAATCCTGATACTATGACTATGGAGGTACATGGCATACTTCCAACTATTATGGGAAATCCAACAAATGATCGTCTTCTAAGATTAGGGTTAGCTTGGGCGCCTGCAAGAAAACCTATATTGGATAAAGTCGCAGATATACTTGAGAGACCATATCTGTTTCCAGTACTAAGTTATCTTGCTCCTGATTGGCTTAAAGATAAAGAGGATTATTATGATGGTATGGTAAATACTGTGTTTCCAAGTACTCTTAATTCTGAGATGAGAACAGGTTATGAAATTGATGAAGTTTTAGGTAATATTCATTCTTGTGGATATATCACTGCTAATTGTTTGGTTTCAAATACTTATTATCATCTTTCACTTATACGTCATGGTTCACCTTATCAGATTGTGGATCCTTGGACTACATCTTGGTATTCAAGTGCTTGGATACAATCCATCCCTAGGGATTTAGCATTAGGTCATACTATTGGCGAGGCTTTTGTTCATGGTATAGAAAATATTGGAATATTATATATTTCTGAACCTCCCCAGTGGTGGTGGGATATAGCAGAAAATGTTGTGTTTTTTGGAGATCCTGATTTAAGACCATATGTTCCGGGTACAGAGTATAGTAATAACAATTATTGGACTCAAGAAGAAACCCGATCTATTGCTTATGATAGTGAATTAGATATTAACGGCCACATGCCTTTTGGTGCAACAGGTTATCCACATGAACGCGAACCAGAACCACTAATACCTATATGGTTACTTGTTGTAGTAATAATCATCCTTGTAATTATTGCAGCAATCGTAATAGGTACAAGAAAAGACAAAAATAAAAAATAAAAAACTCTCTTTTATTCTTTCTTTATTTAAAAAAGTTTTTTATTGATTAAGTTATATAAATAACATTTATCTGAATTTTTGTGATTATGAATACATAATATTCATATACTTATAGGTTAATTATTAAACTATTAGCCATTGAAAAAAAGTTAAAATCAATTAACCATCAATACTATTCCTGGTTAAATATATCCTAAAAAATATAAATTAAATAGGGGGTTTCTTATGGCAAAAGGAAAGAATATAAAAATTAAAATTTTTTCAGGTTTGGTGTTGACGGTATTATTACTTGGTGTAATGATACCATTAACACAAGCAGAAAACAACAATAAAAACAAAATAGGTTTTGATAAAGGACCATCACATACAAACGTTGTACCTTTAAAAAAAACAGCTTTTATTAATTTTGATAAAAACACAATGATTGATGATTACGCATATTTAGCATCTATTCCAACAACTGTTTTTAATCATGATGGCGCATTGTATTCATATCCATTATTATACTATGAAGATAAATATGAATGGGAAGACGAAAAAGAAAGAACTCTAAATCCTCGTCAGGGTCTTGACTATTTCATGGAAGACTGGATGGATGTTTGTGATGGGCAACTTGACGAAATGATAACTGTTAATGTACCAAAAAGTAAGGTTTCTCATTGGAAAGCAGATGAATATGTAGAAATAAATGGAGATAACCCTTATGATATTGCAGCAGATATTGCACTTCACGATTTTTCTTACTCTGATGATGCAGTTGTTGCAGTAGTTGAAGAAGATTATGAAAACCCGCATATTGTTAAAAAAAATAAACTAACTGGTACTCTTGAATCATCAGATGTTGAAAGAATGGATTTTAAGATGCCCCGGCCAGTTATTGGAACAGGTGCAACATATGAGTCTTTTGAAATTAATAATCCTTCTTTTAAATATATTTTAACTCAGATGAGCTGGAAAGGAAAAGAAGATTATGATCTGCAACTTTATGATCCTGAACTTGGAATGGTGGAAACAGCGTTTAACTCTTATTCCTCGCCTTACCCCTTTACAGAACTTGTTGGTTCATATATTTTTAATCAAGGAGATTGGGAAGTTAGTGTAAGTGCTCAAGCAAAAAAAACAGCAGGTGATTCTAAAGGTAAGATGGAGAGCATGTGTTATTATACTACTCCTGAAACCAAAGAAATCAGCTCTCTTTTCAACAGCAACACTGTAGATATAGATGTAGCTTTACTACCTGGTGTTACAGTTCCTTTAGAAGAAACACCTTATGGCTGCAGAGATATTGAACTTATTTTAGAACCAGAGGATCCTAATGTAGATCTTGGTTTCACAGTAATTGATCCAACTGGTACTGAAATCGCTAGTTCTTTTGCAGTTGGTGAAGCAGCAACTAAATGTTTGAACATGAAAAGCCTATCTGAAAGCGACGAATCTGATATAAAAATAAATCTTGAGAAATTTGGTGAAACACAAGAAGGAGAAAGCTATAAAATCTGTGTTTTCAGCATCGGTGATCTTTCCAGAGATGTAGATTTCACTGTTGAATATAGTTGGAGTCAAAATTTCACAAGACAAGAAGGAGAGCAAATTGAATCAGCAGCAAACGGCGCTGTTTTAGCAAGTAATCTTAATGCTCCAATGCTTTACACTGAATCAAGTAAACTAAACAGCAGAACTCGTGATGTTTTATACAAGCTTGGTGTGAAAAATATTTATGTTGTAAATCTTGGAGATTATCTTTCTAAAGATGCAAAAAACGAAATTGATAATATTGCTAATGTAAAAGAAATGTATACTGATGCAAAACAAATCTATGATGATATTAGAGATAACACTGGTGAAAGTGATGTTATTTTTTCAACTATTGAACCTTATGATTACTGGTATGTGGCAAATGATCTAGAAGGAACAGGTCGTGCACCTGCGGATCAATGGGATGGTGCTTATCATTTTGGTCAAGCAGCATATATTGCAGCTCATCACGGAAGCCCGGTAATCATTGTTGATAATCATCCTAAACTTTCTCAAGCTATAACATGGGCAACTGACTGGTGGAGGATTAATGCATATAATCGTTTTAATCTTCCTTCAGCTGGCGCTATGACGTTGACTGCTAAAAGAGCATATGAGTTTTTAGAGGAATATGAATTCGGAAAAGTCGAGATAGGTGGTGCTGCTAAACAAGATCATGAAGTAATTATAACAGTAGCCGGACAATTTGATATTGGTATACCTTGGGATAGATCGTTTACGGGAGCGGGTTTAAATGGTCGTTTCTGGGGCCATCCAGTTGATTCAGCTTATGCAATCTGTAGAAATGTTTTCTACCCTGCTCTCATATTTGTAAACCCTGCTATGGATGAGGTAACACTCACTCAAGGTAGCGAAAGTACAACTAAAGGAATTGGAGATAATTTATTGAATACCAATTTAGGAATTGGTAACAGAATAAGTAATCCTCTTGGCCAGTCTTTAAAGATAACTAAACCGATGACTGAAGAAAAATTTGAATATCCAGTACTTCAAACATATGCAACATATGGTTATCGTTATAATGAAGAAAAATGGAAGCATTTTAACTGTAAATATACCCGTGCTGATGGAATAATTCCTTATGAAACACCTTCACCAGATAAAATAGATGAAGGAGTAGCACATGGAAAAACTAGTGCATATTACCCAGATATGAGCGAATCAGAAGTTATTCCTTTTTACTGTGAAAAAGCAGGATATGACAATGTTTATTCAACTAGTTTTGACTATCTTACAGAGAATCTAAACGAGGGAGTACTTCTTTGGGTTAGTCAAATACATGGGCATCATGGAGATGGTGGAAACCTTGAACTTTGGTCACCAAACAACCCTTACACTTTTGAAGAAAACCCATGGCGTGCTTATGAACCAATAGCTATGAAAGCTGGAAATCTTGATGAATTCATACTTTGGTTGTTCTACCATGGTTATCATACATTTGAAAATGCTTTAGGAATGGACATCCCAATTTTACATACATTAGGAACAAAATTACCTCGTTTACCAGAACTTTTCCCAGATAGAGGAAGTACAGAAAACCCTGATGTAGCATTTCTTAATCCACAGCTTACAACCCTAGGTCGTTTAACTAAACCTTTGACGGGGCTTGGAATCTTTGATGTATGGGGTGCTTTTCCATTTATGATATACCGGGACAGAGTCTTGCATCCTTTAGAAACAATAGAAGAAGGTTTACCATTTATTAACTGGGCAGATGGAGATGGAAAAGTATGTCATTCACCTCCAACAGGAGGAAGACTTGTTGGTAAACAAATATTCGGAACTGATTTCGATGATGCTTTTGAAAACATTCATAGCGTTGGAATCAACTCGATATCATGTCTACCCGCTCATACATATCTTCATATGACCTGGATGAGACACGGTTCAGTATATCAAATAATTGATCCATGGACAACAACTGACTGGGCTGGAATATGGAATCAGATGCTTATAAAACGCTTCGCAATGGGTTACACGGTCGGAGAAGCATATGAACGAGGACTAAGAGCAGTTGGCCCATTATACTCATGTGGCCAGTCATGGTGGGATCTATGGGAAAACGTAGTATACACCGGTGATCCAAACCTACGTGTTTTTGTTCCAAACACAGAATACACTGATACTCAAAACGGCTATGAAGAAAACCATTGGACAGAGGAAGAAACAAGACCACTAATATATGACGAGGAACTAAATTTCAATGGACATACACCATTCGGAGCGACAAATTATCCACATGAAAGAGAACCAGAGACATTCATAGGAACATATCTATGGCTTATTGTAATCATTGTCGTAATACTGATAATCCTGGTAGCCATGTTTATACCAAAAAGAAAAAAATAAAACAAAAAAAATTTATTTTATTTTTTTATTTCAGAATCAATTCTGTATTTTGAACAATAATTTTGAAAATTTTTAAAAACTTTATCAGTATAATTTTTTTCAGCTAAAAAACTATCCTCATATAAAGAGATATATGAATCAAAATACTCTGGAAAAAATGTTTTTATTTTTTCAAAAACACAAGTTTTTAAATCTCCACGTAACTCAAGAGTTTTTAGTAAAATAAAATTAGAACCCGTAAAAGAAACTTTTTCTACAATATTTTCTAATTCATCATCCATAAGATAAGGTAAAAAAGGAATGACTGCAATGCCACAATCTACATTGTTTGAAATTAGTTTTTTGATTATCTCCAAACGAATGTTTGAATCCACTACGTTTTTTTCAAAAACATTTGTTATATCCTTGTTTAAACTACTAATACTAATAGTTACAATACAATCGTTCATTTCTTTTATTACATCTAAATCTCTTAAAACAAGTTCAGATTTAGTAAGAATATTACATGAAAAATCGGATTCTTTTATTGTTTTTAGTAGTTCTCTTGTATGTTTCTTATCTTTTTCAATCGGTTGATATGGATCATGTACTGAACCAATAATTATTCTACCTTTTTTTTCATTTTTTAATTCTTTTTTAAGTAACTCTTGTGAATTATTTTTAATATAAATTGTTTTTTCAAAAGAGGAATCACAGTACACACAACCTATCTCACAGTTTTGATATGGGTCTACTGTGTAATTGCCGTTGAATAAATCATCAGTTCTTGTGATTTTTTTTAAAACAGAACCGGCATGTATTGTTTTATAATTCATTTTTACATTTCTTCTGGTGATTCAATTCCAAGCAGTTTTAGCCCATTTTTAAATATTATTCTGGTTGCATCTACTAGTTTCAAACGTGCACATCTTAGTTCATTGTTTTCTTCAATTAATACTGGACAATCACGGTAGAATTGATTAAATACAGATGCTAAATCAAAAAGATAACTTGTTAAAAGATGTGGTTTGTATTTTTCACTTGCTTCTTTTATGGTTAAGGGGTATTCAGCTATTTTTTTTATAAGTTTTATTTCTGAATCATGAGTTAAAGAATTAAAATCTGTGATTTTGAATTCATCTTTGCTTTTTGAAAGTATACCGCAGCATCTTGCGTGAGAGTATTGTATGAAAGGTGATGCGTTACCCTCGAAATTTAGTGCTTCTTCCCATTTAAAAACAATATCTTTTTCTGGTTGTACTTTAATAATATTGTATCTTACAGAACCTACACCAATTTTTTCAGCAATTTCTTTCATTTGTTCATCTGTTAGATCCTGGTTTCTTCTTTTTTTGACTTCCTTATAGGCTCTACGTGTTATTTCATCGATTAGATCATCAAGATATACTACCCTTCCTCGTCGCGTGGACATTTTTCCACCGGGCATTGATACAAATGAATAAAAAATTGGAAATGGTAAAATTTTAGCGTTTAATTCTCTTAGTGCGATTTCTACTTGTTTTGATTCAAGTTTATGATCCTCACCAAGTATATTTACAAGCTTGTCAGCTTTTTTTGCTTTCCAAAGATGATAAGCTATGTCTCGGGTTGCATAAAGACTTGTTCCATCTTTTCTTAAAAAGAAAAATTTTGTATTTCGTCCTTTTACACCAAAACTTTCTAAATCAAGATAGAATGCACCGTCTTCTTCACCACAAAATTTTGATTTCATTAGTTTATCTATAACTTTTTTTACTGATTTGTCTTTTACAAATTTTGATTCAGGTACAAAATTATCGATTTCTACATTTATATCTTTTAAGCTTTTAATTATGCCTTCTAGAACCGGTTGATATGCTTCATGAACAAGTTTGATAGTGTCTGGTTCGACTTCTTCACTTTTTTTCACTATGTCTTCGATTTCAGCTGCTACATCAAAATCATCGTCCATTAACTCATTTGCTTTTTGATAAAAACCAACCATTTGATGATCGGGTTTATCATTTTCATTTTTTGGGATATCCTGTTTTTTAAGATTGTTTTTACCCCAAGCTAAAATCGCTACTTGTTTACCCATATCATCAACATAAAACTGGGTTTCAACAGTGAAACCTGCGGCTTTTAGTATACGCGCTACAGTATCACCAACGATTGGGTTTCTAGCTCTTCCGACATGTAACGGTCCATTAGGATTAGCTGAGGTGTGTTCAACAATTACTTTTTTATTTTTCTTCTCAAGAAAACCAAATGTTTCTTTGTTGTTACATAAATCCTCTGAAACTTGTTTTTTCATTTTTGATGAGTCTATAAAAAAGTTAAGATAGCCGCCATTAACATCAATTTTTTCTATATTTGAAGATTTTTTTATTTTCTTACATAAATCTTCAGCTATTTGAATAGGTGATTTCTTGTAAACTGATGCCAGTGGAAAACATGGAAAAGCGTAATCACCCATGTTTTCAGGAGGTTTTTCAAGATTCAGCTGAATATTTTGTAGTTTATCATCTAAAACGTTTTTTAATGAATTTTTGATTTCTTCTTCGACCTTTTCAAGAAAGTATTTCATTTTTAATGTCTTTGGAATAATTATTTTTTTATAAAATGTTTTGCACCAAGAAAAAAAAATTGTTTTTTTAGAATGTCACTGAAAATATCGCAAAAAATATCAAACCGGTGATAAAAAATGTTGTTACATGTTTTTCAAACGGATTAATCGAATAATTGAAATTAATTATTTCTTTTTCATTAAGATACGTCAAGGGCAATATTATAACTGTTAGTAAAAATGCAGTGGAAAGTAGATGCCAGAACATAAACGGTAAAGCAACAGTAAAACAGAGTGACAAGCCTTCTATGTTATGTGGGTACCATCCAAGCCAACAACCAAAATTTGTCCAAATATCAAAAAATAGTACTCCTATGAGACTAAAACCAAGTATTGAAGGTGTTTTTTTGATTTTAAAACTGTTTTTAGTTTTTATAAGATAACCTATTAATGCCATTAAAGCAAAACCAGACCAGGTAAACAAAAAGATATAGTTATTACCTAAAATTATATCTGTGATAGCCATCACTGAAAGTGGTACAATAAAAGTATATATTCCCCCTAGAATTAGACCACTTAATATTGCAACAACTGCAACTATGAAAAATAAATCCATCATAAACAATGGTTGAGTTACACCATTAAAAGTAAACATAAAACTTGGAGAATCTGGCAATATGTTTACAAAAAATATTCTACCTAAAACCCCAATTCCTATTAATAAAAATGCTACAGTTATTCTTAGATATTCATCTTCAAATTTTTTAAACATGTTTTTCTTTATTCCCCTTTATAAAAATTTTAATTCTTTTTTTCTAGAAATCAGTATCTTTTATGTTTTTATTAAAATTGTGATAATTCAAAACACCATTTGATTTCATCATTATTTTTTATTTTTTGTAAATTCGCACCTGTAGAACCATATTTATCATTTAGATAATACGTCCAATACCTGTTTTCTTCATTATTTGTTTTTGAGCCTATTCGTTCGACGAAATAGGATCCATATTGACCATAATAGGTTGCCTCTACTTGGAAATCAAATTTTTCAGCAGCATCTATCAATACTTCGTAAACATTATCGACACTGGTTGAAAAATTATAATGATTAACTGTTCCATTTTGATAATCTACAGACAGATAAACTGATAAGTTATTGTCATTATCTGAATCATTTGTTTTGTTTTCATTAATTTTTATTCTATTCTCATCTAAAATTATTGATTCGTTATTATTTGTTGTATTTTTTTGTTTATCAGAAATTGAGATAGATTCTTCTTCGAATGTTACAAAACCTGCAAAAAGTCCTCCAGTAAATGCTAAAAGAGCTATAATCAAAGGTAATAATAATTCAGTTGATTTTAATTTCATTTTTTTAAATCACTTGTTTTTAATGTAATTCATAAATATATAAAAAACATATGTTTTAGATAACAACCATTAACCAATTGGTTAACACAACGATGAAATAAAAAAAATATATCTAAAAAAACACAGTTTTTTTGAAAAGGTTTATATTTCAAAAGATTATAACAAAAAAAAATAATAGATAGGGTGAGAAAAGTAAAATGGCTATTGGTTTCGTGCTAATAAGTGCAGCTCCTGCACGTGAGCATGATGTATATAACAAGTTATCAAAGGTACCTGAAATTGTTGAATTACATCCTCTTTTTGGCGAATATGATCTTATCGCTAAAATTAAAGCTGATGATTTTGAAAAACTAGGTAAAACCGTTGTAGATAGAATTCGTTCTATTGAAGGTGTAATTGATACAAAAACTCTTACTGGAACTAAGTTTTAAGGAGGAATAATTAAGATATGGATATCGTAAATCAATTTTTAAGTATGTTGACGCTAGTGTTTGCTATAGCAAGTATAATCGCAGGTCTTTTCACTGCTTATTTTGGTTCCGGAAGAAGTAGAGCCGTTGGCGGTGGTTTAATCGTTATTGGTCTGCTTGTATTTGTGATATTCCTATGGGGTGCCGGATTGTTATCTTTCATGGGAAAGATACCCGATTTGTTAAACTTTCAAGACACCATTGTACAAGGGATTATCGCAATTCTTGGTGCATTAGTGGGAGCCGTTATAGCATTAGGAATATTCCTTTTGGCTATAATGAAAGCATAAATAAAAAAAAATATTATCTATAATTTTTTTCTTTAATTTTTTTTTTAAAAAAAATTAGTTTATTTTTT
>CAYMOC010000015.1:22189-27781 GCA_964391965.1 uncultured Thermoplasmatales archaeon
TACACCTTTTGTTTTATTGTTGCTGTTAGAAGCTTTATTTTTTCTTTTTAATTTCTATAGTGTTATTTTGGTCATTGAATTTGAAAAACAATGGGTCGCCATTTTTAATATCTGCTTGTCTAAGAAGAAACGAAGGAACCTCAATTGATTCCTCTTTAAGATTATGAATAATCCGGAATTGATCCTCAGATATACCAAAATGTTTCTTTATATTTTCAAAATTTTCTTCAGAGGTTATAAAAGTAGATTTATCAGGAAGAGTTACAACTATCAGATTTTTTCCAGTATAAAGATCAGATACAATATTATCATTTTCATCTTTACTAATAAGTTCCAATTCGATTGAATCAGAATTAAAACTTTTTTTATTTAATTCATTATCAATATCTTTATCAATATTTTCAAAATTGTTTTTAGAGATTTTTTTTTCATCAGAAACCTGAAAATCTTCTGATGAAGTATCATCTTCTTCAACGGTTTCTAATTCTGAGGAAATCTGAAACTTTTTTTCTTTTTTGTCATCTGATTTATCATCAGTTTTTTCTTCTTTTTGTTCTTCTTTTTCTTTTTTAGTTTCGTCCTCTTCCTCATCTTCATCTTTTTTAGGCCTAAATCGTATAGGGCTCATTTTTTTTTACTCCATCCTCATTCTAACTAATTTAAATGTAAAAGGTTGTTTTTTTTTATTGTTTTCGGAAAAAAGAATGAAAAAAAAATTTGTTTTTTTATTTTTGTATCATATTTATAAAATATTCATGAATACGAGTGTCATCTGTTAACTCAGGGTGGAAGGATAAGGCTATAATATTTTTTTGTTTAACCATTACTGTTTTATTATCTGTTTCAGCTAAAACTTCTACATCATCCCATGTTTTTCTTATAATTGGAGCTCTTATAAAAACTGCATTGAAAGGTTGTTTGATCTCCTTGATTTTTATTGTTTTTTCAAATGATTCTTTTTGTCTTCCAAAAGCATTTCGTTCTACTTCTATATCAACTGCGTTGAGTAGTTTCACATCTTTTTTTTTGTAATCAGTTAATTTTTTTGAAAGAATCACACATCCAGCGCAGGTGCCCATTACTGCAAGGTTTTCTTCTGTAATTTTCTTTTTTATAGCGTTTTTTAGACCTGTTTTTTGTAAAAATCTGGAGATGGTGGTGCTTTCTCCTCCAGGGATAATTAAACCATTTAGTTTTTCTAAATCTTCGGTTTTTTTTACAACTGTTATATTCCCTGTTATTTTTTTTGTTTTATAGGTTTTTTCTAGTGTTTTTTGATGTTCAGTTATTGCTCCTTGAATGCCGATTATGCCGATATTTATTTGGTTTACCATCCTCTCTCCTGTAGTCTTTGTTCTTCAGGGATGGTTTCTATTTCTATTCCTACCATGGCTTCTCCAAGGTTTTTGCTGACTTCTGCAATGATTTCTGGTTCGTCATAATGTGCTACTGCTTCAACTATTGCTTTTGCTCTTTGTCTTGGATTACCAGATTTGAAGATTCCTGAACCTACAAATACTCCATCGCTTCCAAGTTGCATCATTATGGATGCATCAGCTGGTGTTGCTATTCCTCCAGCTGCAAAGTTTACAACTGGAAGTCTTTGTTTTTGTTTGATTTCTGAAATTGTTTCAAGGATTTCTTTTTTTATTAAACTATATTCGTATTCTTCAAAAAGTTTAGTATTTTCTTTTGGTATATTATTTGTCATGGTCTGATAGGCTTTTACGTAACTTTGAGAGTATTCTTCAGCGAGTTTTTTCATATCATTTGTATTCATGTCTTTTAGATTTCTAATCATTTGGTTTACCATTCTTTGATGTCGTATTGCTTCTACTATATTTCCAGTTCCTGCTTCGCCTTTTGTTCTTATCATTGCTGCTCCTTCCCATATTCGTCTTACTGCTTCACCTAGGTTTCTGCATCCGCAAACAAATGGTATAGTGAATTTGTGTTTGTCTATGTGATAAAATGGATCTGCTGGTGTTAGTACTTCTGATTCATCTACCATGTCGACTCCTAATGTTTCTAAGGCTTGTGCTTCTACGAAATGGCCTATTCTTGCTTTAGCCATTACAGGTATGCTAACTGAATCTATTATTTCGACTATTTTAACGGGATCTGCCATACGGGCTACACCGCCTTGGCTTCTGATATCTGCTGGAACTCTTTCTAAAGCCATAACTGCTACTGCACCACTGTCCTCTGCGATTTTTGCTTGTTCAGCATTAGTTACATCCATGACTACTCCGCCTTTCTGCATTTTTGCAAAACCCTTTTTTAGAAGAGTTGTACCATGTCTAAGTGTTTCTATATCTAAATTTTTCATATTTACCTTAAAACCCCCCAGGTTTTATTATTAATTTTTTTTTTAAATATCATTGTTTTAGAAAACTCGATATACATAACTTATTCTTAAGAGCTATGGTCCAAGTTATTTATTTTTTAGTATTAAGAAAGCAATGGTTAATGAGTTATATAAAAATTTTTAAGTTTTTTTATTGCCTTCTATTCATGTTTTGTAATATTTCTCGTCCGAAATCTGTTAAACCGTATAGTTTTACATTGGTTTTTGTTTCTTTTTCTTCAATTAGTCTAAGATTTATTAAAGATTCTTCTTGTTTGTATCTTGAACCCATTCCTCTTATTGCACCGATTACATTAGTAGGTGTTGTTCTGACTTGATAAGCGATTTCTGAAGTATAACTGCAGCTTGGGCTGATTTCAAAAAGATATTCAGTTATCCTTTTACGTACTTTACTCCGCCTCAAAGAACGCATAACTATAGGTCTATTTACAGCTAAATCATTCTCATTATATTCGTCGTCTTGCATCCCATCCTCACAATATATATGTAATACAATCATCCTTTATAAAACAGTCGCTTTTAGTATAATTATTCATATATACATTCAAATATTTCAAGGTTAAAAAAACTAAAAATAAAATATATTTATAAAAACAGATAAAAAAATATTTTTTTACATTATTCTTTCAATCATTTCAAGAACAAATCCGCTGCTGTCAATAGTATAACGAGCTATCCCTATTTTTTTAGCATAGTTTTTCATTTTTTTAACAGCGAGAAACCTTTCAAACTTTGATCCTTTTTGTATTACCTCAAGTTCTAAAACACAATCCGCTAATCCTTCCATTTTTCGTTCCAATAGATCCCCGTGTATTCCTTTAGTCATAACTATG
This sequence comes from uncultured Thermoplasmatales archaeon, assembly GCA_964391965.1. GTDB lineage: Archaea > Thermoplasmatota > E2 > DHVEG-1 > DHVEG-1 > JAZKSG01. The sequence goes on from CAYMOC010000015.1 coordinate 25,391, forward strand.
AACAATGCTCCTTTGTATTGAAAATTACATACTTTCGCAGCGTGAAGAGTCCTCCAGACATCTGATTCTTTATACTGACTTAGGAAGAAATCTAAAGAATTTATCACTATTTTTTCTTTATCATCAGATTTTTTTATTTTATCTGATAGAACTGCTAAAAAATCTGTATCTCCTCTATGAACATTAGGCATACCTGATGAACCTATTTCTATTAGTTCTTTTAATTTTACTTTGGAACGTTGATGAAAAACATTAACTCTTTTTTCTTCACCAGATAAAACAGAGTTAGAATATTCTGAGGCTATATCTAAAACACTTATATTATCTGTATTCCATCTAAATCGATCTAATGTATTTACTACTTCTTCTTCTGTTTCTTCTGTTGAAATATACAAGCTTCTACCATTTGCTGCTATTTGTTTACATAGTATCTCAACGCTACTACCCGGTGTTCCAAGTATCAAGACGGAATAACCTTTAGGTGCACCACCTTCTAGAAGGGCATCAAGTTTTTTGATTCCTGTGCTTATAAATCCTTCTTTTTTTTTGGTGATAGCACTTGAGCTGAAAAAATCTCCTGAATCGGGTTTATCAGGCTCTGTATTTAGTGTTCGTAGAGTGCTTGAATCTTCCAATCCCATAGTATAATATATCCTTTATTTTTTTTATATAAATGAATCTCTAACTTTGATGATTTTATCATTTAAATAGATTAATCTGTTAATTTGTGAATCCATACCTTCATCTTCTAAAGCTAATGATATGAGATGTATATCTCTAGCTCTTGTTTTATTCAACATGTGATAAAAAAATTCTGTGACAAGAGCTGAATTATTATAGATTATAAGGTTACTTAATGAGTCTATAACTAAAAATTTTTGAGTATTTTCATCTACACCTTTGAAAACATTCATTATTTCTAAACCTAGTTTCTCTAGTAACGTTGGACTCTCTACATATATACAGTTTTGAGAAGCTTGAGTTATCCCTGCAGCTCTTGATATCGTGTCAATTATTTTTATGTTGCTATCTGTCTCTAAAAATTCATAATTTCCAACAAGATTCTGGAAGGGTTTACTAACTGTTACATAAACCCATGCTTCCCCTGGGTTACTATGAATTCGTTCAAACATAGCCTGTATTAGATCAGGGTAGTTATTACCTGGTAGAAGTATTCCAACTGATTGATTGATTTTTATAGCTTTAGATATTCTTTCTTTTAATCCATCGATTAAAACATTAGCCATGGGTTTTATCCCCTCACTTTCAAATTCATTATAATTACCTTTAGTGACAAATTTTTAACAAATATTTTTTTTCTTTGTAAACTATTGAGATTTCAAAAGCGGCGTTATCTCTACACCATTACGTGTTGAAATACTCATAGCAGATTTTACACGACTATGATGAGCTCCACGCATCTTAATTAGCTGAAAGGTTCTTATCAGATCGCCTTTACGTTCTACATCCCCGAGGAACATAATACCATCTGATATAAATTCTTCAATACCATACTGTGAATATGTAAATGTACGCGGTGGCACTTCACTTGTGAGAAGAGTGGTACATTTCATAGCTGCAAGAGATGAACCGAGTTTAAAAATAAAATCTCTTATCATCTCCTTTGTTTGAAGCCTATAACATAGAGCAGTAATTGAATCAATAACTAGTCTTTTAACATTAAGTTCATCAGCTATATCTCTAAGAACATCAAGAAGAGCACTAGCATCCTCAACGCTATATTTTTCAGTATCAAGACCAAGTCGTTCACTGATAATCCTTAAATCTATAAGATTTACCATTCCATTTTCTATAAGTTTTTTATCATAAAAAGAAAAACCTTCCATGTTTTTAGTTAATTTAAACAAAGGTTCAGTTATTGTGAAAAATACTCCTCGCTCACCCATACGAGCTCCATTTATAAGATACTGCATTGTAAGAGTTGTTTTACCAGATCCGCTACTACCAACCATAAGAACAGTATTACCAGTTGGAATTCCCCCTCCTAATTGTGCATCTAATTCTTCAATTCCAGTTCTACAAACATTTGCATCTTCTTGCATACCCATGTCTCTCCTCATCATAATAGTTAAACTATATGCATTTCAGGAATATAAAGCTTAAGGTTTTTATCAATAATTATCATTTTTTTATAAAAGAATGCAGGGGAAGGGATTTGAACCCTTGGACTCCTTCGAGACAGGATGTCTCATCCGAACCCTTATTTTAAAACAAAAAAACCATTTATTTTTTTGTTGATCTTAAGTCCTGCGCCGTTGGCCATGCTTGGCTACCCCTGCATAGATAAATAAAATCAAATTTTGTTTTAATTTAAGAGTGCGGGTGACGGGATTTGAACCCGTGCTTAGGGCTTGGAAGGCCCTAATCATA
>CAYMOC010000016.1:0-27781 GCA_964391965.1 uncultured Thermoplasmatales archaeon
CATACTCAGAAGAAGAAAAAGAATACATAAAAAAACTTATGCAAAAACACGGAAAAAACAACGAAAACAAAAAAGAAGAAAAAAATCAATGAAAACAAATGAAACAAAAAATTATTTTCTTTTCTTTACTATTTTTAATAACATTTTCACAAATTTTAACAGGCTGCATAGAAACAGAAAAAGAAACAAATAACGGCACAACAAACTTTGAATTCTCAAAAAAATATGAAGTTAAAGTAATCAACATAATCGATGGAGATACCATAGATGTACAATTCCAAAATAATAGTATAGAACGAATACGATTCCTGGGAATAGACACGCCTGAAACAAAAAATGATAATAATTATCAAAATGAATATGGAAACATCTCAGATATTAACTGCTTAGCAAACTGGGGATTAAAAGCAAAAAACTATACCACTGGTCATCTAATACAACAAACAATCAATATAGAATTTGATGAAAACGCTGGTTTTAAAGGAGGTTACGGACGATTACTATCATATATCTATCTAAACAATGGAACAGATTTTAATGAAATGATTCTAAAAAATGGTTTTGCAAGAGTATACACTTTTGAAGATTTCTCAAAAAAAGAACATTATCTAGAAATACAAAACAATGCAATAAATAAAAACAAAGGCCTTTGGAATTGTAACTAAAAAAAATAAAAAAATTTTTTTTAAATTTACCACCAACGTCCTCTCTTTTGATAAACCTCGATAAATTTTTTGATACTCCGATCATAAGTTTTCTCCACATCATCAGGAAAAAAACATGCCGGTAGTTGTTCCATATCCCAATGATAACGCAGACATTCACAACACATACCCTTACGATCACAAGGATATGTACAGTTACAATATTGTTTGTTTTCTTCTTTTTGACATTCAACCATAAATTAATGTTTCACCTCCGCTTCAACAATTTTTTCAAATCTTCATATGAAAAGGTGTTAATAATATCTTTTTGTTCAAGCCAACCACGGCGAGCCTGAGATATACCAAAACGCATAAAACTCATATGATTAAGCGTATGAGCATCAGTTCCAATTACAAACTTAACACCATTTTCTTTAGCCTGCCTTGCTAAAAAACTATTCAAATCAAGCCGGTCAGGAAAAGCATTAATTTCAAGAGCAACATCGTTGTCAGCTGCTGTTTTAAAAATTTTTTCAAAATCAAATTTAATAGGTTCACGACGACCAATAAGACGACAAGTTGGATGAACAAGAAAATCAACAAAATCATTACTCATAGCTTTAATTAAACGATCTGTTGCCTCTTTTTCACTCATTTTAAACTTTCTATGAACACCAATTCCTACATAATCAAGACTTTCAAGAATCTTTTTGGAGTAATCAATACTTCCATCATTATTAATCTCACATTCGGTTCCACAAAGAATACGTATATCTGAAAATTTTTTATTCAACTTCTCAATCTCATCAATTTTTTTCCTAAGTCTTTTTTCACTAACTCCATTTGCAACCTTTAAAGACTCAGAGTGATCAGCAATACCAACATACTCATAACCAAGACTAATAGCCTCTTTTACAACATCTTCAATAGTTTCAGATCCATCACTGTAATTCGAATGAACATGTAAATCCCCTTTAATCTGATCATAATCTACAAGCCGGGGAAGACTATTTTCTTTAGATGCTTTAAACTCACCATTATTCTCACGAAGCTCAGGAGGAATAAAATCTAAACCAAGTTTTTCATAAATCTCAGCTTCATCCTTACCAATAATATATTCCTCAGTTTTTTTATCAAAAAGACCGTACTCGTTAAGCTTGTAACCCTTTTTTATAGCGATACTACGCATAGTCACATTATGCTCTTTTGAACCCGTGAAATACTGCAAAGCAGCACCAAAACTTTTAGGTTCAACAACACGAAGATCCACCTGCAAATCATCATTAAGAAGAACACTAGTCTTAGTACTACCCTTCAAAAGAACACGTTTCACATCCTCAAATTTGACAAAATAATCCATCACTTCATCAGGATCATCTGAAGAAACCAAAATATCAATATCACCAATGGTTTCACGCATACGACGAAGACTACCCGCTAAACTAATTTTTTTTATTTTATCAAAATCTTTCAAAAAATTATAATATTTATTACCATTAAGATAAGCCTTATTTATCAAAACACGACCCTGAGTTTTACTTTGAAGCTTTATACCGCGAAGAATATTCTTCTCAGTAATCTCACCAAAACCATCTAAATCCCTTAATTCGCCCTTTTCACACGCCTCACGAAGCCGATCAATAGTCTCTATACCCATCTTATTATACAAAACAGAAACCTTCTTAGGACCCAAACCAGGGATTTCTAAAAGCTTCAAAAGACCCAAAGGAATCTCTTTTTTAAGTTTCTCATAATATTCAAGACTACCAGTTTCAACATATTCTCTAATCTTTTTAGAAAGAGCCTCACCAATACCAGGAATAGACTGCAAACGATCCTCTTTAACCAAAACCTCAAGATCTTCATCTAAAACCTGAATACGTTGAGCAGCCATACGATACGCACGAGTTTTAAAAAAAATATCACCACGGATATCTAATAAATCAGCAATCTTATACAAAAGCTCAGCAACTTTCCTATTATTCATTTTCTACAAAAACCTCAGCTTCAACAAAATCCCCATCAATAACACCAAGACTGTCACGAAGATAAACCGGAGATATAAACTCAAGAATATTAGAATAATGACTACGAACTGGAAGAACAAGCGCTCCTTTCACACCACCAACAGTTGCCTTAAAACAATTAACACTACCAAAAGTACGATTATCTGATTTAAAAGACTCAATTTTTATACCCTCAAAATTTTTCAACAAACGAAGTTTATTACGTTCAACTTTTTTAATCTTAAGATTAAAAGTTCCAGGAAATGGCTTAAAACCAAGCTTTGATTTAAACTGTTCAATATAATTTTTTTGAGTAGTATAATAACTACCCTCTCCAAGACCAGAAACAAGTTCGCCCTTAAAAAAAAGTTTTTCTTCAAGCTGAAAAATACGACGATACTGATTAAACTCATCCTCAAGAATATCAGAACCCGCATCATTAATCATAATACGCTGCTTTTTAACACCCATCTCACGAAGGATCAAACCCTTTTTATCAAGCTCCAATAGATAACGAGAAGCAGTCTGCTGACTAGTTTCCAACTGACCTGCTAATTCCTCAGAAGAAATCTCAACCTTATTTCTAACCGCGCCCAAAAGCGCAAGTTCCTTAAGAGTCTGCAACAAATAATATTTCAAAAAAATTTACTCCCCCAAAAAAATATATCTTAATCAAATCTTCTCAGCAAGTTTCTCTCCTTCTTCAGTAAACTCAACAATGTTACCATCAACTTTAATCAAACCATTCTCTTCTAAATCCTTAACGATTTTATCAGCAATACGTTTAACAATACGATGTTTTTTCACAATAAAAACAATATTGTTATCACCAGCAATTATACTATCAAAAATAGTTTTCCTATACTTATTTGAAAGAATATAACCTTCATCCATAAATATTAAACCAAATACCAATATTAACCCCACTAAAATAAAGTTTTTCAAAAAAACACATAAAAAAAGGATTTAATTGATAAAAAATGTTTAGAAAACTACCAGAAATATTAACAGCAGATGAAATACTAGAAATAGCATTTAAAAGAACCAAAAAGGTAACAATTCAAGATAGAGATGCATTCTACAGAAGAAAAAAAACTGCACTAGCTAAAACAGAATCATTCTGCAACTACATAACATCATCTTTTGAAAAATATGTAAAAAAATTTCCTTCACTCGAACAACTACCAATGTTTTACCAGGAAATAATAGACATAAAAATAAACACTGACTCTTTAAAAAAATCACTCGGTGCAGTAGATTGGGCAAAAAAAACCATAGAAAAAATTTTTAATTCTCAGTTCAAAAACATGAAAAGAAGCGGCGATTTGGATTTTATACTTCAAAAACAAAACGAGCTATATGGAAGAATATCAAGTATCGTTAAACAAATCAAAAAAGAACTAAAAATCCTTAAAGACGCTCAAAGAATAATAAAAAAACTACCAGGAATTGAAGATATACCAACCGTTGTAATAGCAGGTTATCCAAACGTTGGTAAAAGCTCTCTATTAACAAGTATCACAAAAGCCAAACCACACATCGCCACATACCCATTCACAACCAAAGAGATACATGTGGGTCACATAAAATACAAAGAAAAATATGAAAACAAAAAAATCCAACTAATAGACACACCAGGACTTTTAGACCGCCCAACTGAAAATCGAAACAAAATAGAACAACAAGCAATAGCAGCTCTAACTCATCTAGCAGATATCATAATTTTTATTTATGATCCATCAGAAACCAGCGGTTATCCAATGAGTAAACAAACAAACCTATACCAAGAAATGAAAAAAATGTTTACAAATGCAGAATTCATAATCGTAGAAAACAAAACCGATATCAAAAAAACAGAAACCAAAAACATAAAAATAAGCTGTGAAAACAATGAAGGAATAGAACAACTTAAAGAAAAAATAATTGAAAATATAAAATCAAAAAAAGAATAAAAAAATATTTTTTTTTTATTGCGCTTCAAGTTTTTTCTTACGCATTTTAAGAAAAACAAAAACAGATGTAATAAGTAAAGCAATAATAACTATTACAAGAAGCACTATTGGAATAGTTGGAAAAACACTAACTGTTGCCTTCTGAGCTCTTGATTCAATAACACCAGATTCGGTTTCAATCTCAGTATAAAACTGATAATAACCATTTCCATCAGATGCCTTAAAATCCCAAATAAAATCAGAAGTTTTACTACTTCCAACTTTTTTCCATTCACTCCAATCTTTTTTATCAGATGAATACTTGTAATAAAGCGTTACTTCTTCAACATCTATATCATCAGGGATATCCGCTGCTAATAGGAATTCATCATCCCATTGAATATCAGAGAAATCATCAAGGATTAAAACTGCTATATCTTCTTCACCCGGTCCAGAGGGTTCACCAGATATATCGATACTTAGATTCTTAAGAATATATTCATTTCCACATGAATCCATTACTTTGATATCAAGGGATAAGAATTCTTCCTCATCCATCAAATTATCAAGAAAATCCTTTGTAAGATTCCAGGTTATCTCTGTAGCACCTTTATTTATATTTATTTCTCTTATTTTATCCCAGTTTTCTCCGCCATCAACACTGTAATATATTTTATCAATTTCAAAATCATCTTTAAAAGTTAGTTCTTCAGGTAAATCCTTTAGACTAATTTTTTCATCATTAGCATATATACTGGGTTTGTTATCATCATATTTGAATTCAAGCTCAGCTTCATCTTTCTCTTCAATGTTTCCAACATTATCAACAGCTATTGATTTAACCTGATAATAACCACTACCGGATTTATCCTCAAAAGCATAAACTAATGTTTCATCAGCACTAAGAGTTTTTAAATTCTTCCATTCACTCCAATCACCAGTGGTTTTATGACGATATTTCAAAACAACTTCCTTCAAACCACTTTCATCATCAGATCCTTCAACTTCTATTGTTAAATCTGTGATACAATCATCATTATCAATATCTGAAACTATCTTAGATTCTGGTTTTCCAACATCAATTTTTACAAGCATCCCTTCTTGAGATACCTCATTTCCAGCTAGATCAGAAAACTTAAAACTAATTTTGTTAATAATCGTTGCGTTCTCTGTAGCTTTAACGATATCTGAAACATAAGCAATTAGAGTACTATTTTTAACACCAGAACCTTTAGAAGAAACACCTTTAAACCAATCAGTAGCTAAATCGTTACCTTCTACATCAGTATAATTAACTTTGTATCTAACAGAATCACCATCTATTCCCGATAAAATCTCAAGCGAATCTCTTTTATGAGCATTATCAAAAACATCTATAGATATTTTTTCTGAATCCCCGCCATAAAAACCATTATCACTAGGCTCACCAGAAACAGTAACTGTTTCAGTTTTAAACTCAGGTTCTGCTTCCTCAGCACCCCAACTAATACTCCATTCCTTTAAAACAGGACTAACTGAGCCAGTTTTTTTAATATTTGCAGCTAAATAAACATATCTACTATCAATACCAACAGTTGAAATATCATTATTATTACCATCAAGACCAGTAATAATTTCTTTTCCTTCTTCATTAATAATTGAAAAAGAAATACTTCCATCATTCAATTCATAATCTGCATTAAAAGACTTCCACCAATTACCGCTCAATGGAGCAATTTTAGAAGAAATAATTTTAGATTGACTACTTTCTACTAAATCACCAATACTCATTAAACCCCAATCTAAATCCATACGATCAAGGTAGTTTGCTAAAACAAGACCATTAGCAATCACAGGTGATCCAAAACTCCAATCTGCGTTATCAGAAAGTTTTTTCGCCCAATCTACTGAACCATTTGGTGTTACACGATATAGATATCCATCATAAGTTAAACTGTAAATCATATCATCAGCAATAGCCGGTGAACTCGCAAAATAAAATTTAACAATATTAGAATCATGTTCTAAAAGAGACATATTCCATAATTTTTTATGTGAAGTTAAATCTATAGCATTAAGAACTCCATCTGTAGAGATAACATAAGCTGTACCATTATCTAAAACAGGTGTGGAAGCAGAAATAAGATCCCGCATGGTAAACAAATCAACAGCGTCATCTTCATCAAAACCAAATTGTTTAATAAAACTCAAAAAGTTTTTAGGGATACTCTGAACACCAAAACTAGAACCAATCTCCATCTCAAAATCAATTTCTCCAGATTCAGCATCCACAGCCACGAGTTTATCCGTCCATTCGACTAAAGGACCACTTTTAGCTAAAACATAAACTTTACCATAATAAACAACAGGAGAAGAACGGCCAATGATTCCAAGACTAACATTCCATAATTCTTCACCAGTGTTTTTATCAAAAGCAAACAAGCTACCGCCTTCCATGTTTTCACAGGCAACATACAACTTGTTTTTGTATACAGCTGGCATTGAAAAACTAGCAGCAGGTAGTTCCTTAGACCATAGAAGACTACCGTCTTCTTCATCTAAAACAGTTATCTTACCAGATGTTTTCACATTAAAAATATCTCTTAAAAACTCATAAGAATTAATATAATCCTTAGCCAGATCTAAAGGAGGACAAGTTGTACCTCTTCCATCCCAGGATGTAATAAAGATTTTACCATCATCAACAACAGGTGAAGCAGAAAAACTAATACTGTTAACTGTGTTATCAGTATAATTCCATTCCTCTTTTTCAAGATTAGTTTTATTAAACGCATGAATCATATTTTTTGTTTCAAGTGATGAAGTACCAATAATTACATGTTCATCAGTAACCAACGGAGACATTCCAAATTTTTCATTTAAAGCTCTTGTCGAACCTAAAATTTTTTGATTGTTTGTGTTATCTTCACTTAAATTATAAGAGTATATTTTTTGGTCAGTAGCAAAAGGCATGTAAACAATACCATCACTTATAACAGGGCTACAAAACAAGTTATCCACATACATTTTTAACGAATTCACATCAGGAGTTGTCTTAATAGACCAATATTTTTTAAATTCAGTTGGTGCATCACCAAAATATACACGGTTATTATCAGAATGTTTACCAAACATAGGCCAAGAACCACTAATATCACTAACTGTAAATTCTCCATCATCAGTTAAATGACTTCCACCATAGTTTTTATCAATTCTTAAAGAAGTTGAAAAACTATCAGAAAAACTAAGTCTATCAGTTTGCCATGTAACAGCCCAATCATAAAGAACCGCTGTTTTTGTTCTATCTTTACATTCAAAAACTGCCTTAAGATAAATTTCATCATATTCACTGACAGATAATGAAGATATATCTAATGGTGAACTAACAAAACCATCTTTATTTCCAGAGATATAATCATTACTTATTACTTTCAAATTTTCATCTAAAACCTGAATTTTTACAGTTGCCTTATCTCCAACGTTTTGACTACTCCAAAATATTTTCTCCCAATGCCATTTGTCACCAGATATAGAACTAATAACTTTAGGAGATATCTTATTAGATATCACACTTGCCTTTTCAGAGTATTTATCACTAACACCAGATGAAATAGATACATAATCTGTATACAATATAATATCATCAAAACCTAATTCGTTTGGTTTAGAATCTGTAGGAATACCAACAATTAATATATCCACCGTGTTATCTGGCCCAATAAAACTAGTTGCATTAGGAATAGCTATTTCAATCTCATATTCATTATTATTTAAATCATTTTCTTGAAGTTTCCATTTACCCGCATTTGGTAAAAGATCATTTTCATAGTATTCCCATGCATAAACTTCAATACCAGAAGATTTTTCGTAATCTCCCATCCATGTGAAATAAAGATCGTTTACATATTCAGCATTTTTATCAAGTTTAAAAGTAAAACGTTGAGAAGCTGAGGTAATTGATTTATGTCTACGAGACAAAGGCTCAGTTTTAAGCATACCTGATGGTTCACCTTCATCGTTTTCTAAAAGTTCACGCTCAGAATCAGAAATCTTAGATTCCCCAATAATATTTTTAGAACTCAATAAAAAACTTGGTTCAAAAACACCATCAGAAATCTGAGTCATAGTCATATATTTATTATTATATGCTTCATGTTCTGAGGTTTTATCAAAAATATATGATACTGCTTCTTTACCTATAGATTTTGAACTTATTGACCCATTTTCTATTGTAACATTATTTTTTTCAGATAATCCATCTTCTGACCAAAAGTCATCTGCCCAGATTCCATCATCACCATTTATGGTGACAGCGGCCTGTGAATTATCAATAAGATTAAAATTTAGAGTTAAAGCTATTATTATAGTTAATGTAAGAGTAACTCTGGTTATTTTTCGAAGCATATTTTTATATCTCCCGTTTTATTATTATAATTGTAGGATATTTTAGATTTTCTTAATATATAAGCCTTTCTTTACATATATTTACATATTTATGTAATTATTCATTGAATATTATTAATACTTAAAAACATCTTTTAAGTATTTTTGTTAATTTAGCATTAGTCCATTTTTAGCTTTTAGATAGAAATTCAAATCTTCTACCATTACACCATTTTTAATATTTAAAGACATTTCTTCTTGAATATAGCCGATTCGTTTAACTGTAACATTATAAATACCTGGTTTTAAATATAATTCATAAGAACCTTTATCAAACAATAAATCAGTTCTAACAGATTTACCAAGAAATTCACCTTGTTTTTTAGCACTAACTCTAACAAAACCAAGTTCATCACCGGTATCCTTATCAAAAACCCTACCAGAAACTTTAACACGAGGTCTATTTAACAAAATAAATGGACCAAAAAGAAAACCACTTTGACTATAATTCACGGGATCATCATTTTCAGCATCAACTGTAACAGAAATAGTTACTGGTCCAAAACCCCAGAAAACCAGAGTATCTAAACCAGTATTAAATCCACCTGATAAAGATTTAATTTTACCTGTTTCCTCAAAAGAATTATTTTTCCTGAAGATACGCTTACCATCAATTCTGATAGTCCAATCTATGTTTTTAGCTGCAATATCTCCATCATTACAGATAGTTGTATCAAGACCAAATCCACCTGTAAAACCAATAATCCTTAAAGATGCTGGTTTTTTCGGCATCTCCACACCTGTATCGCCAATAAAAACATTTATATCGTCAACTTCTCGATTATCAGACCAAATGACTTTCTGCCCTCTATTTGCAAGATCAAAAGATTGATGTTTCTCTACAACAGATCCTTCATTATCATTTAAAAAAACAGGGCTGCTCCAAGTTTGTCCACCATCAGTACTTTTACAAAGATACAAATCTCCATCTTTTATAAATGAACAAACAAAAGTATTGTCTTTAACCCATTTAATTTCAGGGCTAACTTCATCATCAGAAGAATTAGCAATAATAGAATTACTAAATGTTTCTGTTTCAAAACCATATGATGAATATTTACAAATTATATCTTTATTTCCCGCATTATCTATTTCACTAGCAATTAAAACAGTATTATTATACGCAGCAACAGAAGGATGATATAGATTATCCTCTTCTTCGATTTCCAAAATACCATTATAACCTAACTCGTCATCAGGCGGATTTGCAAAATCATACATCATCATAAGAAGTTTTGATTTACTTTCATTAAACCATTCATACACCGAATAAGAATTATGAGTTTTTTTATCAATATCAACTGAGCTATTAGCACAATTAGAATATTCTGGTTCCCATACAATATTTCCACTGATTTCATCATCTTCACCAAGTTCCGGAACTAAATAAAAGATATGAGGGCCATTTACAACCTCAGCATCTGGATAATTAGTACTCGCAACTAAAGAAATTACTCCAAATTCATGACTTTTTTGAGAGCTGTCACATGCTATATCCATATCTTTAATACCATACCAATCAGGATCTGTATCAGGCAATTGTTCATGATTAGCAAAATCAAAATAACTTTCGACAAGGTTTCCTTTAAGATTATATCTTAAAATATAGATTTTTCCACCATGGTTATCATCTGTCGACGGCTCAAAAGTAGCATAAAAACGATTATAATCCCAGTAATCAATAGCTGGATTGCTCTCAAAACCCTCTTCAATGTTAAAATCAAAAGATTCTTTCCATGATTTCCCATTATCTGTAGAATAAACCCATTTAATACTTTGATCTTTATCAGATTCGTATCCCGCAAAAATATTTCCATCCTCATCAACTGCAACTGATGGATGAGTTTCATTTCCCATCATATTACTAACCTGATAAATATTGTTAAGAGATTCCTCAGAGCTAAGATCAACAAAAACATCTGAATTATTCATAGTTAGATATTCGGTTTTAATCCATTTAGCATCAATTACTTCTTTTAAAACACGGATTTCATCTAAACTACCATTCAAACAATTAGTTCCATCAAAATCATTACCAAATAAAAGATCTTTATCTGAATTAGAAATTAAACCCTGATGACTATCATTTGATTCTTTTAATTCTCCGTTAATATACAATTTTATTGCATGATTTGAATCATTTTGATATGTTAAAACAAGATGAGACCATTGATTTTCGTTTAAAGTAACATTAAATGGAACTGTTACATCTGCTCCATCAATTCTTGCTTTAAAAATAATGTTTCCAGAAGAATTTATTAAAAGAGAATAAGAGTTTTCTTTGTCAATTAATGTTGAAAAATTATCAGTTTTTGAATAATTAACCCATGTCATTAAGGAAATTTTATCAGTTAAATCAAGACTTTCATTATCATCTATTTCAATTTTATCATCTACGCCATCGAAGGATATGGAACCATCAATTTTTCCAATAGAATTTTGTAAACTACCTGAATATACTCCATTGTTTTCATAAAGAGTTGAATCAAAAACTGTTCCTACTTTTTCAGATAAATGATGAACTAAAACATATTTATCATCCCAAACCATTGTTTTGTTATCTTGATTATCACAAAATTGATTACCATAATACATGTAGAAAACATTGTCAATATCTTTTACTAAATCAATTTTTACCCAAGCTACAAGATTGCCATTTGTTTCATCGAATTTTTCGATTTCATGAAATAATTTATTTTTTTCATCATCAGTAAAAACTATATCATCGCCATCATTTTGACAATGATCTCTTAAATCATTATCTGATGGAATATTTAATAGGATTGTAAAATTTTCAAGATTTTTAGCAATATTTTCTTTTTCGATTGTTATAGTTTTTCTATACTGCCATGATTCATTCCACCAATCCTCTGGTATATTTTGATCTGTATCTGTGGTGTACATTGGTGGTTCTTGATCAAATAAGCCTGTTTTTTTTGCTGGTACTGTCAACATATGAATTGATGAATTCTCTGCTTTTTCAGTATTATCTGCTTTGTTTTCTATTGTTTGTGAAAAAACTGTTGGTGTAATCATCAAAATTGATATAGCTATACATAAGAAGATGAGATTTTTCTTTTTTGTTATGAACATTTTAGTATTGTTCCCCCAATTTTAAGATTATTTTATCTTTTAAATTGCTTTTTATATATTTTTATTATATATAATACTTTACATATATTTAAATCTTGTTAAAAGAATAAAAAAAATTAACGGACCAAAACAATCTGTATATCCATCACATTTGTTCCTGTTGGACCCGTAAAAATCAAATCATTAAGAGGCTTAAAAAAATTATAAGAATCATTATTTTTAAGAAAATCCTCAGAATTCATCCCAAGATCATCTGCTCTCTTCAAGGAATAACCATCACAAATAGCACCCGCTGCATCACTCATACCATCCACACCATCTGTTGCAAAAGAAGAAAAAACCAGATCACTACCCGCAATTTTTTTAACAGTACTCAAAACCATTTCCTGATTCCGACCCCCTTTACCATCACCATGAATAGTAACCGTTGTTTCTCCACCTGAAATAAAAACCATGTTTTTATCACGTTTCTCGTAATTCAAAGCTTTATCTGCAAGAAAACAACCCATATCACGCGCCTCACCCTTAAGAGAAGTTGTAAGAAGCATAGTATCATAGTTTAACTCCTCAGCTTTTTCTCTAGCTGCATTACAAGCAATATCATTATTAGCAACTATAAAATTAGTAACTTTATCAAAAACAGAATCATCCTTTTCAGGTGTTTCAGCGATTTCACCATTTTTACCCTTATATAAAACCTTAATAACAGATTCAGGAGCCTTATTTTTCAAATCATATTTATCTAAAACTTTTAAAGCTTGATCAAAAGTAGTATGATCCGGAAAAGTAGGACCTGAAGCAATAAAACTCATAGGATCACCAACAATATCTGAAATAATCAAAGAAACAATAGATCCTTTACAAGCTGATGCTAACTGTCCACCTTTAACCCTGGAAAGATGTTTACGAACAGTATTAATCTCATTAATATCAGCACCACTTTTCAACAACAAATCAGTAATACCTTTAAGATCCATTAAAGAAACACGTGGTTTAGTAAAAAGAGCTGAACCTCCACCAGATATAAGCACAATTAAAAGATCATCCTCTTCCACTTTTCTTACAATTTCTAAAATACCTTCAGCACCCTTGATGCTTCCTTCATTAGGAATAGGATGGCCACCAACAAAAACACCAATATTAGGGTCATCAACTACTTGGGATCTATCATTTGTAACCAAGACACCTTCTTTTACATTGATATTATAAACAATAGATTGAACCATACCCACACTGGCTTTCCCGAAACCTACAACATAAATGTTTTTAAACCTGTTTAAATCAAAATCTTCACCGTTAATCTTAAGAGTTTTTTCATCTTTTATAACTGCTTCTACAGCATTAAAAGGATCAACAGATAAAAGAGCATAATTTAAAATCTCAAGTAAATCCTTTCTAGAATTACTCACATTTTCAGTAACACCATTCTCTATGAGTTGTTCATAATTCTTAATTTTCATAGAAAATATTTTTTCCCTCCTCAAAAAAACAACTAAAAAAACACTTATTTTTTTTAGTTATCAAAATTTAGTTGTTTCATAAGTTTTTTCTGCATACGTCGATTACCCTGAAATCCCTTCATCATACGTTTAGTCATCTTATAATATTTCAAAAGTTCTTTAACATTTTTGTTTTCAACCCCGGCTCCTTTAGCTATACGATTAATCCTAGACGAACGAATAATGTTCGGATTCTCCATCTCTTCATCAGTCATGGAATCCATAATAATACGGAAACGAGCAAGTTTATCCTCAGTTTCATCCATATCCATCTTCTTTTCAAGTTTTTTATTATTCATACCTCCAAAACCACTTGGAAGCATCTCAGCAATTTTACTCAAGGAACCCATACCAGAAAGCATATCCATCTGATCATACATATCATGCAAAGTAAACTTACCCGACATAATACGAGCAGCAGCTTTTTTAGCATCCTTACCCTGCATGCTCTCCTCAGCTTTCTCAATAAGAGTTTTAATATCGCCCATACCAAGAAGACGAGAAATAAAACTTTTAGGATCAAAACTTTCAAAATCAGTAGGATGCTCACCAGTACCAATAAAAACAATAGGAGCACCAACTTCGGATGCGGCACTAAGAGCACCACCACCTTTAGCAGTACCATCCAACTTAGTAAGAACAATACCAGAAATATCAACCGCATCATCAAAAGCCTTAGCCTGAGGACCAGCCTGCTGACCCACCGCTGCATCCATCACAAGAAGCTTTTCATCAGGATCTGTTGCTTTAAAAATCTCCTCCATCTCAACAATAAGATCTTTTTCAAGCTTATGACGACCCGCTGTATCAACAATAATCACATCATTACTCTTCTTAAGCTCCTTAAGACCATCCTTAACAACTTTTACAGCATCTTTTTCTTTTTTATCACCATAACATGGAACCTTAACACGTTCAGCAATCTGCTTAAGTTGATCAACAGCAGCAGGACGATGAACATCACCAGCAATCAAAGCAGGACGCAATCCTTTCTTTTTAAAAAAAGTAGCCAGTTTACCACAGGTCGTGGTATTATGAACAATTACACCATCCGCAATAAAACTATGATTGTCTTCAACTGTAAAATCATAAACAAAATCTGGTGATCCAACAGTTTTAATATTCCTTACTTTAACCCAGCATACATCTGAATTAGTGAGTTTCTTTAAAAACTCTAAACATTTTTTACTTGTTGTTTTTTGAAATTCTAACAAACTGTTGATATATGTTTCCCCATGATTTGTTAGTTGAAACGTGGCTTTTGTATTGTCGATAAAGCCTTGTTGATGAAAACGTGAAAAGACGGCGTTTACAAAGCCGTTATTGTATATAGCATATGGTGTTTTGTTTTCACCAACCATTTGAAGCATTTTAAGAGTATGTCCACAGGGATGATTATCATAAAATGTTGATAATTTTAATAAAGACTCACGCGAGATCATACCATTTTTTTCATATATACCATAACCCTTCACAGCATTTTTTTGGATTTTTCCAATAGTATGGCCCAGTGATTCACGTAGATCTTTTAAACAAGATCCTACGGGTATCATATCATGTTTCCCGCATCCTTGAGTTTTTCCTATATCTATAAAATTTTTTAATCGGTTTTTTTTACGTGTTAGAATAGAATTAAATCTTTTATAATATACTTCGGCATATCTGCTTTCGATACATAATTTCCAGTAATCTTTTCCTTTTACCCGTTTTTTTGATATAGTAGAAAAAATGTTGAATCTTCGTAATAAAATATTTAATTGTTTAAGAAGAGTTTTACTTTCTGAAGAAACAGCTATATTACGGTAATCTTTTGTGATGTATCCATCGCAATCAATATAGGCTCTGATAAAAAAAGATAACACTTCATCAGATGCTGATAGAATAAATTCAGGTAGATGCAACGTTAATCCTTTTTTCCCGTAGGGTAGTCTAAAAACAGTGTGAAATATTTCAGCTAAAGTAGTTGAAGACAACTGTACTCTCTTGGCTTTACTTCTTTTATCTTCAGTAATTGATGGAGTTATTCCAAAAATTTTTTTACTAAGTTTTATCGTACGTTGGATGAGTTCTTCATCAGCATTAGAAATCTCAACTGTTTTTTGTGTGATATGACCATCGCCAATAACATATCCTAAAAACTCTGCAAGTTCACTTGTCAGATATCGAGGAAAAAAAACGGGTTTTTTAGAATTAAAAAGTTTTAACTTCAGATAATCATCAGGGCATTCTTGCCTGTCAACAAACAATAAAGGAATCCTATCTTTTTTTAACATGGTGGTGAATTTAGGGTAATCACGGCTTTGTTTAAGATTATAAACAGCTTCTTTAATAGTAGAAAATTTTTCTAAAACAATAGATTTAGCTATCCCTTCTGGCAGATACACATCTAAATTAATATCTCTTAATTTTGGTAAAAAATCAATGCTTTTACTAATAGTGTTAATCTTTTTTGGTACTGCAATATAATCATCGGATTGAAGTTGATCTGCCATAGCCTGCATAAAAACTCCATTTCGTAGGATAAAAAACGGGTGTTCAGGTGTAACCTTAACTGAGTTGTCATTACCTGCGTCTACAAAGATCTCATAGAGTTGTTTGCCTTCTAGTTTCCAAACATGAGTTACTTTTTTGTTTTCAATTTTTAATGATATAGGGTTAAAAGAAGGTATCTTAAAGTTTTCATCGGTGATATCAATAATTGTTCCATCACCAACAGACTCTTCTTCATTTTTTGAGGCAAAAAAATTATAAATATTTTCTGCAGTCTGCATATCTCCAGAACTAAAAGGAATAACACTATCTGCATGGACACATTTACCCTGACCATTTAAACCCACCATCATAATAATCTGTTTTTTAATATGTAGATCACGTGATTCTCCAAGTATACTAACTAATTCTTCGTAAACAATATGAATAACATGTTCACGACTACTCATACCAGATGGTGGTTTTTCTTCAAGAGCACGTTTCTCAATTTTTTTTGAAAGATTAAGAACAAGTTTAACATTAACATCAGCTTGCAAAAGAGCTCTTTGTATATCACGAACTATCTCTTTGACAAGTTTTTTGTCTATATGGACTGCGTTAGCGATTTTTTTTATAGTGCCTTTAAGGGAATCACCAAGATTATCTAATACCATAGTTTAGTCTCAACTTAAAGAAATAATAGGGTGTTATAAAATTTATTGTTTAACAAAATAATAGATTACACTTGAGTCTCAGGTGGTTTTTTATCTTCAATAGAGTTTTTTGTTTCACTGAAGTTTTTTAATTTTATTATTGCTTTACCCCATTCATCCATTATTTTATCAATTGATTCTCTACTTTTTGAATATAACTTTGTTAACTCATCAATTGTCTCAGAAAAAGTTGGTATCGTTCTTGATAAATCTGTTTCAGTAACCATTCCGACTATATCGTTATTTTTTACTACAGGAAGTCTTTTAATATGATTTTCTTCCATAATTTCAGCTGCTTTATCAACAGATGATGTCGCATGAATCGTTTTCAACCTTGGCGTCATTATTTCTTTTATTCTAGTTTCTTTAGGATTTCCTGTTGACAATACCAAATATTGAATTATATCTCTCTCTGTTATAATTCCCACAACAACATCATTGTTTTTTACTACAAGACAACCAATATTATGTTTAGAGTAAGTTTCACATGCTTCTAAAACAGTACATTCGCTACTGATTGTTAATACATCTTTCGTCATAATTTCTTGGATTTGAATTTTTAAACCACCTCAAAATTTTTTTTGCATGTCTGTTGTTCAATATCCTATTTGTTTTTTTAACTTTTTTGAAAAAAAAACAATAATATTTTTTTCTTAAAGCTTTTAAACTTTATCGTGATTAACCATAAATAGTTTGAAAAGATGTTATTAGACCGAAATGAAGCATACAAATTATTAAAAAGATACCTTAAAAAAAATGAAAACATCCATTTTGCTTTAGCAGTAGAAGCAGTTATGAGAGAATTTGCCCTTAAACTAAATCGCGATCCTGAGCTCTGGGGTTTAACAGGTCTTTTACACAGTGTAGATTTTGAATACACTGCTGGCGAACCAGAAAAACGGGGAGTACTATCAGCTCAAATAGTGGAAGGATTGCTTCCTGAAAAAGGAGTAAATGCAATCAAAGCAAATAACTATATTTACACAGATCAGATTCCAACAACAAGTCTTGACAAAGCTCTTATTTCAACATCTACATTCGTTGGATTTATAAGAGAGATACTAAGAACCACACCTGGATGTACAATGAATCAAATCACCTTAAAACTTGTAGTAGATCGTTATAATGATGCAAGTTTTGCTCCAAAATTCAAAAGAAGTCGTATACAACTTGCATCAGATACCGGCATGGAACTAATTAATTTCTTCGAAATGGCTTTAAATCGCCTCAAAAAAGGAATGGTAACACAAGTCTAAAAGATTTTTTTTTTCTTAAAAAAGTTTAATAACACAAAATAGCTCTCATAAGAAAATAAAAAACAAAATTGTGATTTTAGGTGAAAAAAAACCATTCAGATGAGGGATATATACGCTTACGACTCCCTGATAAAAAAAACAAAGAACTTTTTGGCATAGCAGAACGACTAACAGGGGCATCTCATATCGAAGTATTATGTGAAGATGAAAAAAAACGTATGACTCGTATACCAGGGCGTATGAAAAGAAGATACCGTATTCGTACTGGAGATCTTGTTATAATAAAACCCTGGGATATCCAGGATAATAAAGCAGATATTGTTTATCGTTATACTCAAACACAGGCAATAATTTTAAGTAAAAGAAACCTTCTTCCAGAGTCTCTTAATGTGTTCTGAACGATTTCTTGATAAAAAACAACTAAAAAAACTTGATAAAGAATTTCAAAAAGTTTTAGATAGAGATGGAGTTGACCGTAAAACAGAGGATGAAGTCTTCGATAGGAATACTCTTAAAACAATTGAAAAAATGATGTCTGATCGAACCATAGATTATGTTGATTTCCCGATATCAACAGGTAAAGAAGGCAATGTATTCAGAGCCGTAACACCTGATAATAAACTCGTTGTTCTAAAAATCTACAGGGTTTCAACATCAACTTTCAAACATATACAAAAATACATACTAGGTGACCCTCGTTTTGAAAACGTACATAAAACACATCGTAATCTTATTATCGCATGGACAAACAAAGAATACAAAAACCTTCAACTTCTAGAAAGAATTAATGTGAAAGCTCCACACCCAATTAAATATTCTAACAATGTTTTAATCATGGAATACATAGGCTCAAAAGAAAATAGTGCACCATTACTTAGAGATGTTAAACTCAAAAACCCAGAGGAAGTTTTTAAAAAAATAATTAATTTCATGGATTTAATGTACAAAAAAGCAAATCTTGTACATGGTGATCTTAGTGCATTTAACATATTAATACATGAAGATGAACCATACATAATAGATCTTGGTCAAGCAGTATTATTAGACCATCTTAATGCAAAAGATTTTTTAAGAAGAGATGTTCATAACATAGTAAATTATTTTAAAAAATATAACATAAAAACAAATGAACAAAAAATATTTGATAAAATCGTAAAAAAAGCAAAAAAAAAGAATTAAATAACAAAAAAAATGGGGTTGAACTATTTTAAAATGAAATATCTTAAAATTCCGATGTCTCGTGTTGGAGTATTAATCGGTCAGAACGGTGAAACAAAAAAAGAACTCGAAACAAGACTAGATATCGAACTTGACATCAACTCACGAGAAGGAGAAGTTGTAATAAAAGAAAAAGAAGAAACCGATCCTTTAAACAAAATTAAAGCACAAAACATTGTAAAAGCCATCGGACGAGGTTTTTCACCTGAAAACGCTTTACGTTTGATGAAAGATAATTCTGATTTTTTTGTTTTTGATTTACGCGAATATGTTAAAAAAAAGGGCAAACATCTACGTCGTTTAAAAGGAAGAGTAATTGGTAAACAAGGTAAAACCAAAAATATTCTGGAACAACTCACAGGTTCATACATATCAGTTTTTGGACATACTATATCAGTGATCTCAGATATTGAAAACATGAACATTATGAAAAAATCAATAGATATGCTTCTTACAGGTTCTAAACAAGCAACGGTTTACAAGTTTGTAGAGAGAGAAATGAAAGAATTAAGGCTTCAAAAAAGATATGGCTTATAAAGAAACAAAAAATTTTTTTTAAGCGTTAATCTTTTAAAATATAATTCTATTCAGGTGTCCTAAAATAAATAAAAATACTTAATATGCCGCCTTAGCTCAGTTGGTGGAGCACTCGGCTGTTAAAGAAAGTGAAAGATATGGTCATAATAGACCTCTCAGAACAAATTCCTGAAAAAACATCTCGTGGAGATAATGTAATAAGCAATGTTTCCAAAAATGATATTGTAGTTACGTATACTCGAAAACGAGGAAGACCAAAACCTTGTAGAATTAAAAGATATATAGATAAAGAAATCTTTCTATTAGGTGTTGCAATCTGGGCATGTGAAGGGACAAGAAGAAGACCTCATGAATTAGAAATTTCTAATTCCTCTGAAATAATAACAAATATATGGATGACCCTTCTAAGGAGCTTAGAAATTGAAAAACTTGCCCGATTCCGAGTTCAAGCATTAGAAAATGAAGTTAAAAGATGTGAACTGTTCTGGGAGAAAAAACTTGGTATCTCAAAGATTGGGAAACCAATAACACATATAAGAAAAATTAGGCAAAATAGTAATGGTGTAGTAAATATCCGAATAAATAGCACCATTCTAAAGGAATTATTTGTCTATTGGGCACATATCCTTCCGACTTTGCTGCAGTAACCGAGCGGTCACCGGTTCGAGTCCGGTAGGCGGCGTAAAAATTGAGAGGTTAGGATATTTTTCCTAACTTATTCTTTTCTCATTATAGATTTATCCATTTCAGATATTCTCATCCATTCGCGACTGTGGCATTCTGGACAAACAAATAAAGTAGTGTCTAATCCATCAGATAATTCTTCTGGGATCATAAAATCTGAATGGCAATTCTTACAATGATTAATTGTAATCATATACCCTTTTCACTTCCCATATAGTATTCTGTCATTTAAGGTATATATAGTTTCCTAAAAGAAAAAAGAATAAGATTTGGTTTTTTTTGTTTTTAGTATCCACCAATTTTAAGAGTTGGATCACCAAACAACTGCCATTGCTGAACCATTTTAATATCCATTGAATCATCTTCTCCTAAAAATCTATGGAGATATTGTGTTATCGCTTCTTGATGATTTTGACCTGCTCTATCCATATTTTCATATTGATAAAGCTCAAAAAATCTCAGTTCAAGCCAACCATCTAATACTTCAAGATAATCATTAACACCATTGCTATCAGAATCATCTAAAGCATGAGTTCCAAGGCCGGTGTTTGCAATTGTTGCAATAGCTCCACCGCCTCTTTTACTTGTAAGTTTCCAAGCCCAACAATATAATGCTCCGTCATCAAGTGTTACATCGAATTTTCCATTAAAACATCCCCCTACAACTGTTACCGGCAGTTTAAACTTATTTCTAAGATAATTCATATGACGATTTCTATATAAACCTGTCAAAGCCAAGTTGTCTGGCAGCCATCTAAATATTTTTGGATTCCAACCTGTTGAATCTGGAGGAAGTGGAGCCCCCCAAGCTGATTTGCTACCATGACCTGAGAAATAAGCAAAACCCGCTCCTTTATTAAATGCTTTATTTACATCTCTAATAGTTAAATCACCTTTCTCATTAACATAAAGTTTTACTGGATTAAAATCCGACATAATACTACTTGCTTCTTCCATTATTAATATTCCTTCAGCTACATTGTTATCATCAGGCCAGTGATCCCCTGCTACAAGAATTATATTTTTAAACCAGTCATCGCTACCACTTGTTTCATAATTTATTATTTTATTAACAACAGTTCTTAATTGTAGTTTATTCCTTACTGGAAGTCGACCTAATCGAACATCAGGATACAAATCCATTTCATCAATTGTTTTTCCATCATATTCAGCGAAAACATCATTATTATTTGTATCCCAGCATGAAAAATTTCCTTCAGAATCATAAATATCAGCGAAATATAGATCGCTAAGAAACTCTGGTTCAATACTTTCCTGGGTACCTTCTCTAATAAGAACATGGCTATATCTTACGGGTAGAGTCCATGATTGAGTTTGACGATCTCTTCCACCAACTAGTAAAACATCTTTTATTCCATAGTTTTCAATTGATTCTTTTATACAATATTTAATTTGTTCTGGTTCATCCCGACCCTCATAATTTCCGTATATTTCTTCAGTGGTTATTAAATTAGTTTTAATATTATGTTTTTCTTTATGTTCAATTAATTGTTGTAAACCATTTGCAAATCTATTTGGTGCAATAATCAAAAGATCATAAATATCTATATCGTCCAAGAGAGGAGATCCTGGTTCTTCATAAATAATTTTAAAACTTATTTTATCCAAAAAATGAGCGAGATTTTCCATGGGGGTATATGTTACAGGATTTATTCTAACTGTAATAAATGTTTTTTGTTCATTATCTGAAAGCCCAGCTCCCGTCTGGTATGATATAAAATTCGATGGATACATTTCATTACTATTGTATATTTCTTCACTCTCTTCTGTTATAGCTGAACAAGAGCCATAATTTATTTTTTTAGAAAGAACTATGTCTTCTGGTTCGGAGTAATCAATTTGAAAATCAATAATTTTA
Source organism: uncultured Thermoplasmatales archaeon (assembly GCA_964391965.1). Classification (GTDB taxonomy): domain Archaea; phylum Thermoplasmatota; class E2; order DHVEG-1; family DHVEG-1; genus JAZKSG01. Next base: position 22,352 of record CAYMOC010000016.1, read on the forward strand.
CTTCCAAACGGCAATTCAAAAGTCGTATAATTAACAGGTAGCACCGGCCATTGATCATGAATACTGTTATAATCAGATTCTTCAACATAAATATTTAAAAAATCTTCTCTTTCGGAATCAGCTATTACAGGATAAGAAAAATTATATTCTTTTTCTATAACTTTAACGCCTTCAGGTATATCTATTCCTTCATCTTCCTCGTCTGTTGGTTTATATAATACAAGGAATGCACCAATTGCAGATATTGCTAAAATCATTACTATCAAAACAGCTATTATTTTCATTGTTGATTTATTCATTTTTTTTAGTCCCCCAAAAATTGAATTTTTAAGAATAATATATTTTTATAACAATATAAGCGTTTCGTAATTATAATAACAATTAAATATTAAATGTTTTAAAAAATCTATGTTTCAAACGAAAACATAAATAATAGAAAAATGTTACAATTGTTAAAAAGGGAGTTGTAATTTTTTATGGGAGATAAAAAAGAAATAAAATTTGAAAGCCTTAGAAAATTTAATCTTGTAATGGGATTTTTTCATCTAATACAAGGAATATTAATGCTGTCGATTAGTAAATGGGAATCATGGGAGATAACAACCACTTATTTAGAATTCAACCCATTAACACAATCCTTAGAACCAGCTGTTGAAACAGTTTTTAAAATACCACTAGCACCACTTGTAGCACTTTTCTTATTTATGTCTGCAACAGCACACTTTCTACTGTCATCAGTATTATATGACTGGTATGTAAAAAACTTGAAAAACCATATTAACAAGGCAAGATGGATAGAATACGCCTTCAGTGCTTCTCTTATGATATGGATAATATCAATGCTTACAGGAATCTATGATATTGGAACACTAATTGCTTTATTCACACTTACAATGGTAATGAACCTGATGGGTCTTGTGATGGAAGTACACAACCAAACCACAAAAAAAACAGACTGGACATCTTACATCATTGGATGTATTGCAGGATTCGTACCATGGATTGTAATATTTATTCAACTAATAGCATCATCAACATACGGCAGTGGAGAAATACCAGATTTTGTAATAGGCATTTTTGTATCCATTGCAATATTCTTCAACTTATTCGCAGTAAACATGGTTCTACAGTACAAAAAAATCGGGAAATGGGAAAACTATCTTTACGGAGAAAAAATGTATATAGTACTCAGTCTTCTTGCTAAATCAGCGCTAGCCTGGCAGGTTTTTGCGGGAACACTACAACCATAAAACCCAATATTTTTTCATTTTATTTTTTTATACATCTATTGATTTTTTGTGAAAAGATTTAAAAACTATTAATTAATGATTGTTAATTGATATAAATTTTTTAAAAATTTTTGTGGAGGCATAAAATAAAATGATAAAAAAACCTTTAATAATTGTTTTAACAGCAATTCTATTCCTAAGTGGAGTCTCTGTAATAGGGATTGGAAACGAAACTAATGAAGAAATAAGTAAAATAAATGAATCGATTTCTTTATCTGAACTATCTGTAATAGAAAAAAATGATCAAGTAAAATTAGATTTTGATCAATCTAGTTCTTTTACAACTGAAACCGATAAACCAATGATGCCAATTTTAACAAAAGTTTTCAACCTGCCATTTGGGTCAAAAGTTAAAAATGTTGATGTAAGTTTTTCGGATTCTGAACAAATCATTTTAACAAAAACATTAAAAAAAGCACCTCAGCCAAAATATTTAATGAACTTAGAAACAAAAAACAAAGAAATAATTATACCTGAAACAACAAAAGTTACAACTAATACGGATATTTATCCAACAAAAAGTTTTGAATATACAACTGGTATGGGTCTTAACAATGGAAAACACAGTATGTTTGTTGTGGTTCATTGTTATCCTGTTTGTTTTTCAGCTAAAGAAAATAAACTTACGTACAATAAAAACGTGGATATTAACATAGAATATCAGAAACCTGTCCGTTCAACATTTTTTGATGATGAATTTGACATGTTAATCATAACGCCAGAATTTTTTTCAAACACTCTTCAAAGACTAATATATCACAAAGATACACATAATGTTAGAACATTTCTTAAAACTACAGAAGAAATCTATTCCACATCTAAAGGAATAGATGATGCTGAAAAAATAAAATATTTTATTCATGATGCAATAAAAGATTGGGGTATTGACTATGTTTTAATTGTAGGAGATATGGATTATACACCTATGCGTAAGACTGATATTAATATCTATAATAGTGAGGGTATTCCAACAGATCTATATTATGCTGATGTTTTTGATTCTGAAGGAAATTTTTGTAGTTGGGATGGTAATGATAATGATGTTTTTGGTGAATATGATCGACACCAGGGTGATCTTGATGATCTTGATCTTTATGCAGATGTAAACATTGGCCGGATTCCATGTAAAAACAACCGTGAGTTAAATATTGTAATAGATAAAATAATAACATATGAAACTACAACATATGGAAAAAACTGGTTTAATAACGCTGTTCTTATGGGTGGAGATACTTTTCCAAATCATGGACCTCTCGAAGGTGAAATGGTAACTGAAGCTATTTCTGAAGAACTCACAGATTTTAATTGTGTAAAACTTTGGACTTCTCAAGGAAACTATAATTGGTTAAACATAAACAAAAAAATAACTGATGGCGCCGGATTTGTAAGCTACTCTGGTCACGGATACCAGTTTGGTTTTGGTACATCAGCACCAAATGAGGAAGAAAGAATCGAATATTATACGCCTTATGCGTTTGGAATGAGAAATAAAGACAAATACCCAGTTATCTTTTTTGATGCATGTTCAACAGCAGAGCTTGATTACAATTTCTATGGTATAAAACTTCCAACTTTTGCTTGGTTTTTAATAAAAAAACCCGTAGGTGGAGCAGTTGCAACAATTGGTGCAACACGAGTTGCTTTCACGATGGTTGATACTGATGGAATACATGGCGGTGCAGGTTTTCTAAACCTTCACTTTTTTAAAGCATACACACCAGGTATCAGTGTCTCAGAAATGCTAGTTCAATCACAAAATGATTATCTGAATAGTGCACCATGGAAAGATTGTATAACATTAGAAGAATTCAATCTACTAGGTGATCCTAGTCTAAAAATAGGGGGATATCCTTCCTAAAAATCTTTTATTTTTTTCCGAAAAATTTTTTTAATACTTAAATTATATTATTTTTTTATGATTTTAATAAAGAAAACTTACATTTTATGTTTTTTATTTCTGATACTTATTAGTTTTTCACACATTTCAGCAATAAACATTCAAACCTCTCATGACAATACCGCTTCTATCTCTTAGTGGATCGTTGATGATGAAGGAGATGGAGATTTCACATCTATCCAGCAAGCAATAAATCATGCTTCAGATGGAGGTACAATCTCTGTTTTTAGTGGAACCAATAAGGAACATATTGTTGTCAACAAAAGATCGGGCCTGTATTTCAAGGCGAGTTAGAAATTGAGGTCTCTGAAGATTTAACTATCAAAGAATTTATTAAAATAAAAAAATGAAATTGAAAGGATAACAATTATGGCTATTACCCAAAAAGAAGATAATTAGTTAATTTTTTTAGTATTACTATGTAGAAAATAATATAAATTAAGAAATAATATTTTTTAAATTGATGGATAAAATAATTAAAATCATGTTGATACTTTCTATTTTTTTACTATTTTCATCTCTTTTATCTGGTTGTTTAGAAAAAGAGAATAATAATGATGAAATTGAAAACACCTTATTTTTAGATAAAACAATGATTCTACCAAATTGGAAAGATAACAATTTTCATGATTATGATAAAACAACAAGTTTTTTGAAAAATTTAAACAAAAATTACCCTGAATATGTAGAAGTTTTTTCTATTGGAAAAAGCGTTGAAAACCGAGATATATATTGTATAAGAATCACCAATGAAAGCAAAAATAGAGAAAAATTTTCATGTTTAATAGATGGATGCATACATGGATGTGAATGGGAAGCAGGTGAATCATGTCTTTATCTATCAGAATTTTTACTTATAAACTCTAAACATAATGAATCTATAAAAAATATTTTAGATAAATCAGAGATTTATATAGTTCCTCTTGTAAATCCGGATAGTAGAGAAAAAGATAGTCGTTTTAACTCTAAAGGTATTGATCTTTGTAGAAACTTTGATATCGATTTTGGAAGAATGAGAGGAAGTGCAATACGTCTAGGTCAATTTCTTGGAAGAAAGGGTTTATCTGTTGTTCGTATTCCTTTTTTTGGAACAATGAATAATTGTGGTTGGAAACCTTTTTCCGAACCAGAAACAAAAGCCATAAGTAATCTGATGCAACAAATCAATAAAAAAAATGAATTTTCATTTTATGTTAATTGTCATACTGCTATCCATAATTTTTTTGCACCATGGTCAGCATATAAACCTCCTTTTGAAATAAACGAAAAGAAAAAAGAATTATTTGATTATACAATGCAATGGATTTCAGAGAATAGTGAATATGAAAATAAGGAATTACATTATCACGCAAGTGGTACAGCTACAGACTGGTGTTTCAAAGAATTTGATGTACCGTGTTTCACATTTGAACTACTTTCTACTGATTATGAACCTTGGCTGGGTGGAGGAAAACATGATAACCTTGTTCATTGGATGAAAACCACTGTTCCTGTTTTTATGTTTATGCTTGTGAACATTGAAAATTTTTATAATTGGGAGACACCAAATATTCAACCTGTTTTACCATCGGGGATTCCTCCTGAACCTATAAAATAAAAAAAATATTTATTTTGAATTTTATATCGAATATCCAGGTTCTTGTATCCACCAACATCTGGTTATTTCAGCAAAACCCATAGGTATGATTAATAGAAACTCTACCAAAGTAACAACCCATTCTGGAGGTTCGATATCTATAGGTGTATTTGACGGCCAGAAAAATTCAACAACAATTACAAGAGAAAAAGCCCACAGAAATGAAATCCAACATCCTGGTCTCAAAAGAGAAAGCAAAGGCAAAATAGTTTTTAAAAATTCCCACAAAGCCTTTATTATCAACGACAGTAAAAGAATTATACATGACGATTCAGGTTCTTCTTCAAAGTTTTCTATGTTTTCTTTATATGGTTTAAGAACTTTTTCTTCTACCTTTTCAATATCTTCTGAAGTTATACCGATTTTTTTTGCCAAATCATAAATATTTTCTCCGCTTTGACCACATAATAGACAATCTTCTTTGTAATCTACTTTTTTTTCTGAATTAACAATTTTTTCTTCATTTTTTTCTAATGTCTGTATCTGAAAACTGCTTATTGCAGGCATTGAAAGCATTAATAATGCTGCAAATATACTAAATAATATTATTTTCTTTTTTTTCATCTATATCACCATATATTTTTTTTAATTTATTATGTAAAATATGT
>CAYMOC010000017.1:0-27573 GCA_964391965.1 uncultured Thermoplasmatales archaeon
AGATTATTACTATCCTTCATTATTTAAAAAGAATTACTAATATTAGACCAAAAAATAACTAAAAAACAATTTTATCTAATAAATTATAACTTGGGTTTTAAGTTAAAATGAAATTTTTTTAAGGATGTTTTTGAGTTATTTTTATTTAACACATAAAAGATTAAAAAAGTTGTTAAGGAAAAAAATGAGTAGAAGACGTGAAGTAATTAAAATAAAAAAGAATGATGAAACTGATTATCTTTATTTAGAAGGAAATGTCTTAGATCATTCTAAGAATATTATGCTTATGGAGTTAACAAATTTACGTCAAAAAGATATATATGATAATTATTGCCTGTCTGAAGAGTATACATCAGGCGAGCAGACTAAACCTTATGCTGTAGTTAGATTCAATGAAAATGGGGATGATGCAACTTTTTTTGATGATAGAGAACAGGCAAACGTTTTTTTTGATAAACAGAAAAGTAAATAAAAAGAGATATCAAATTAAAATAAAATCATATTTCATATATTTTTCAGTTAGAGTAATATAAAAGAAAACGACTTGAAAATTCTTAGTGGAAAAAGCGGGTGGAGGTGAGTAGAAATCTCCAAGGAAGGATCAGTAAAAATGATTCTTCTGAAACATAACCCGTTTTTTTCCATTGAGTCCCCCTTTTTAAAAAGAAAAAAGAGGAGGTGAACATTGAAAAAATGACGACTTATAAAATAATTAATGTTGTTGGAGAATCTAATAAAAGTTTTTCAGACGCAGTGAAAAATGCTGTTGATGAAGCTACAAAAACTGTTAATAAAATAAAATATGCTGAAATAGAAAGATTCACAACAAAAATAAAAGATGACAGGATAAGTTCTTTTAGAGCTGAAGTAAAAATATCTTTTGAAGTAGAAAACTAAACTTTTTTAATTATTTTTAAGCTATATTCAAAGTATTATCTGATAATTTTTTTATATATAATTATAACTTTTTTACGAATGGTGGTAATGAAATATGGGAAATATAAAAATTAGACATCCAATAGAATTTGAAATTATTCCTGAAAGAGTGGAACGAGGAACAAAATGGGTGACAATGAGGATAAGAAACCTAAGTGATAATACACTGAAGAATTTAGATGTAAATTTGAATTCTAGAGATTCTTTTTTCCTTGAGCCATTGGGTACTGGTAAATACATTTTTGAGCTTAAACCAAATGAAGAGGAACTTCTACCATTTCAGGTTCAGGCATCTGCTACAACTGATGTTTATGTTTCAATAAATGGTATAGAAAATGAGAATGCATTTTACATGGAATCACCTGATATCCCTATAAGGGTGAGTGATCAACCAGCTGATTTGCGTTCTATGTTTGTTATGACTGAACCGTATCCGCCTCTTGAGGAAACGTTGAAATGTGAAGCAAACATCATTGGTCAGGATCAAAGTGGTGAGTTAAATTTAGAGTTCTGGGCTGATACTCCATCGGGTAGATTCGAACAAATAGGAGATATTAAAACCAAGCAGTTAACACCTGGTGAGGAAACTACTTATGCTGCGGAGATTACACCTAAAGAAACTGGTTTATACACTGTTCATGCCTATCTTTATGATGAAAACAATAGAAGAATCGGTCATCGAACAGATTCTATCCTTGTAAGAGGATAAAAAAACTTTTTTTCTCTTTTTTTTTCTTGTAAAAATAAACTGAAACTATTTTTTAATTAAATCTAAGTTATGATTATTAACTAATAACCTGATTTTTTTTATTGTTGTGAATTAGTATGGAATTAACTAGCAAGAAATTTGAAAACAATGAAAGGATTCCAAAAAAATATTCATGTAAAGGACAAGATGTTAACCCTCCACTCGAAATAAAAGATATACCCGAGGGGACAGAGAGTATGGTTTTAATTGTTGATGACCCTGATGCACCAGTGGGTACATGGACACATTGGGTTTTATACAATATTGAACCTAAAAATCATATTGAGGAAAACAGTATACCGGGTTTACAAGGGGTTAACGATTTTGATAAAAAAAACTATGGTGGACCATGTCCTCCATCTGGAACACATCGTTATTTTTTTAGGTTATATGCTCTTGATAAAAAAATCCAAGATCAAGAAGGAAAAACAAGAGATGATGTTGAGAAAGAAATGCAGGGTCATGTAATAGATAAAACCGAAATGATTGGTCTTTTTGAAAAATAAAAAAAAGAATTTTGGAGTAAAAAAAAGATATGACAAAATTATTTAATCGAGTTGTTGTAGCAGTTGATGGTTCAGAACAATCTATAAAAGCAGCTAAAAAAGGAATATATATCGCTAAAAATTTTGATTTAAATGTTTTAGCTTTATATGTGGTGGAGGAGAACATATTTGATAACATTATTCCACCTGATAGTGCTTTTAAACAATGGCGATCGATGCTTGTTGATGAGGGAAATAAAACGTTGAATAAAATTGTTCAACTTGGAGAAGAAAAAAATGTTAATGTTTTAACTCTTCTTCTTGAAGGGCATCCTGAGGTTGAAATTGTTGAAAAAGTAAAAAAAGAGGATTTAATTGTGGTGGGCAACCGTGGTAAAACTATGCTTGATAGATTATTTCTTGGAAGTACCACTGAGAATCTTCTTCATTATAGTGATTCAAATGTAATGGTTGTTAAATAATCATTTTTTAATTGTTTTTTATTTATGTTTTAGTTTTTTTTAAGTTATTTTTTTATATACTGGAAAAAATCTGGTATATATGATGTTAGGGGTTGTAGAGCCATAAAAAAAAGAATTTGTTTTATCCTCTTTTTTTAAAATAAACATCCCATCCAAAACATCCCAACCTATATGGCTCTACAATGTCTCAAAATATATTTAGATTTATTGTGATAAAAAAATGGATGATGAAAAAAGAATAGTTGAAGATATTTATAATCAACCTGCTGAGAAATTACCTGAGATAGCTTCAAAATCTATTAACGATGTAGTATCTCTTATAGAGGATTATTCTAATAAAATAGTTAAGAAATCTGATGTTGTTAATAATAGATGGATTCTTTTGAATCTTTTACATGTTTTGTATAAGGATCTTTTTTTGCTTCAAACAGAGGATCTTGAAAAAATTCTTAAAGCTAAACCAAAGAAATTGGAGTCGTCTTTAGAAGATAAATGTCTTCTTTGTGAAAATGAAATATCTCGTTCTTTTGAAGAGAAAGATATCCCGTATGAAGAGAAAATTAAGGGTCTTTGTCTTGATTGTTTCATCTCTGAAACTAGAAAAGGAGACTGGTGGGATGAAAGTTGGGTTAGATTGAAGAGAGATTAATAATCTATATTTTAATTATTTTTTAGTTGTTTTTGAGTCATTTTTTTATATCTACTTAAGAATCGATTTTTTAGTATTTGGTAAGTGTGAAAAATATGAATGATTCAGATAAGAAAGAATTTGGAAGGATAATAGTTCCAGTTGATGGTTCTGATGCTTCAAAGAAAGCAGCAGATAAAGCTTTTTCTTTAGCGAATAAAACTGGTTTAGATGTTGTTTTGATGCATGTGGTTGAGATACCACAGTCTGCGATTCCTACCTGGAATCAACCTAAACCTGAGTGGACTGAAGCTGTAAAAAAAGAAGGAAATGATTTATTGAATGATATAAAGGAATCTGGTGAAAAAAAAGGTGCAAATATTGAAACAAAACTCATTGAAGGGATACCTGATGATGAAATAATAAACGAAGCCAATCCCGAAGATCTAATTATTATGGGTGGCAAAGGTCACTCCGCTGTTGACAGAGTCTTAATCGGTAGTGTTTCAGAGAAAGTTTTGCATCATTCTAATTCAACTGTTATGGTTGTAAAATAATATTGAGTGTAGGGAGTGTATGAAATAATATGGATGATGATGAGAAGGAAAAATGTGATGTTTGCGGATGCAAGTTTCCCCCTGAGAAATTAAAAGTTTTTCAGGTTAAAGGTGAAGAGAAAAAAATCTGTAGAGAATGCCTTGATAGCGTTCATGGTTTAGCATAAAAAAAAATTATGGGAGGATTTTGTTTTTATTATGGCAAATATAGCGGTTATATTAGATGAAATGTTTGAAGATTCGGAATATTTTGAACCAGTTGGTGCTTTTTCAACAGCTGGCCATAAAATTGTAAATATTGGCCTACGTAAAGGAAAAGTTGTTAAAGGTAAAAAAGAAGAAAAACCAGTTGATATTGATAAATCTCTTGATGAAGTGACTGTTAATGATTTCGATGCATTGTTAATACCTGGTGGTTACTCCCCTGATAAACTTAGATCTCATAGAGAAGCTGTTGATTTTGTTAAAGAATTCTTTGAAACGGGCAAACCAGTTTTTTCTATATGTCATGCACCCCAGCTTTTGATTTCTGCAGATGTTTTGAAAGGTCGGAAAATTACTGGTTGGAAATCTATAGTTCAGGATATAAAAAATGCTGGAGCATTATATGAAGACCAGGAAGTAGTAATTGATGATAACTTGGTTTCAAGTCGTAGCCCTAAAGATCTTCCTGCTTTTATTAACTCAAGTTTGGAGAAAATAAAAAAAGAAAAAGAATAAAATGAGGAGGTGAAAAAATTAGGAAAAAAAATATTAAAAAAACTATACAGGCTAGTGTGTTGTTAGTAGCTGTTATTTCGTTGATTCTACCAGTTGTATCATCAGCCGATATAAAAAGTGATGAAATAAAAAACCAGGAAGAACAAGTTAGTCAAAATCAACCAGAACTTGTTATAGAAGAAGTCAGCGGTGGATTCGGCGTAACTGTTGTAATAACTAATACTGGAGATGCTGAAGCTAAAGATGTAACTTGGACAATAGATCTTGATGGAGATTACATAATCACTGGTGGTTATACGTTGCCTCCATATCCTGTGATACCCAGTATTCCTGCAGGTGAATCTATAATTATTAGATCGATTGGTGATCGATTTATTTTCGGATTTGGTGAAACCAATATAGATGTCACAGTTACTACAAATGAAGAAGTTGAGATCAACAAAAGAGTTGAAGGTTTTGCATTTGGTTTCTACATAGGAATAACTGAGGACTAAAAAAAATATAAAAAAAAATTTTATGAGGAGGTGAAAAAAATTAGAGAAAAAAATAATGGTAGAAAATTAAAATTTGGAATTGCACTATTTACAGTATTATTGTTGGTTTTTCCAGCGGTATCCTCATTGGAAATCCAAAAAAATGATGTTAATAGTAAACCAGAGATAGAAACACAAAATCAACCAGAACTTGTTATAGAAGAAGTCAGCGGTGGATTCGGTGTAACTGTAGTTATAACAAATGTTGGAGATGAAGCAGCGAATGATGTTTTTTGGTCTATAGAACTTGATGGTAGTTTTATTCTAGTAGGTGGAACTACATCTTGTCCAGTTGTGATACCAAGTCTACCCGCGGGTGAATCAATTGTAATAAGTTCATGGGATGATCAGTTTACTTTTGGATTCGGAAGAACCAATATCGATGTTATGGTTAGAACCGATGAAGGATTAGAAATTGATAAAACTGTTGAAGGTTTTGCATTTGGTTTCTATATTGGTGTAACTGAGGAGTGAATAATTCAATAAATTATTTTTTTATTTTTTTTAAAAAAAAAATTTTATTTATGATTTTTACAAAAAAAATAAGATAAGTTTAGAAAAAAAGGATGTTAGAAAAATATGGGAAAGAAAGCAAAAGAAATAGTAGAAATGGATGTAACAAAAGTTGTTGATCTTTTAAATAAGGCGTATGCAGATGAATGGTTAGCTCATTATCAATATTGGATTGGAGCTAAAGTTGTTAAAGGACCAATGAGAGGAGTAGCAGTTAGAGAATTAGAAGAACATGCTAAGGAAGAATATGATCATGCTAGCATGCTTGCAGAAAGAATAATTGAACTCGGTGGAACACCGTTACTTACTCCTAAGGATTGGTATGAGAAAACTAACTGTGGGTATACCAAACCAGATGATTCTGATGTTAAAAAAATCGTTCAGCAGAATTTAGATGGTGAAAAATGTGCCATTGATTATTATAATGATTTTTTAAAAACTATCAAGGGCAAGGATCCTGTTACTTACAAATTGATAGTTGATATTTTAGATGAAGAACTAGAACATGAAGAAGATCTTCAATCAATTATTGAAGATATTGAAAGTATGAAAAGGAGGTAAAAAGAAATTATGGAAACAGAAACTAAAGAAGATATTGGAAAATTGATTCAGACAGATGATTGGAAAACTGAAAAACATGTTCCAGTTATTGAATCACCTGATGCTGTTGATAAAGATGAATTGTTTGATGTAAAAGTTGGTTTGGGAAAAGAGGTTGCTCATCCGAATAAAACTGATCATCATATTCGATGGATTGATTTGTATTTTCATCCAGATGGTGAAAAATTTCCTTATCATATTGGTCGTTATGAGTTTAATGCTCATGGTGCTTCAACTGATGGGGCTGATACCAGTTCGGTTTATACTCATCATGCTGTGACTACTTCTTTTAAAACTAGTAAACCTGGTAAGATTTTGGCTTTAGCTCTATGTAATATTCATGGTCTTTGGCAGAATTCTAAGGAGATCAGGTTGAAATAATTTTTTTTCTTTATTTTTTTTCGATTAAAGTTATAAAAATTTTGGGAGGAATGTGTTTGGTAGAAGATTTGTTTGATTTAGAAGATAAGGTTGCTATTGTTACCGGTGCTGGTCGTGGTTTAGGTAAAGCTATGGCTGTTGGTTTAGCCTAAGAGAGGGGCTAAAATTGTCTTGGCTGATGTTATTGATTGTTCTGATACTGCTGAAGAGATTAAAAAGAATGATAGTGAATCTTTGATTTTAAAAGTTGATGTTACCCGTAGAGAGAAGGTTAAGGAGATGGTTGAAAAAACTGTTGAAGAATTTGACAGGATTGATATCCTTGTGAATAACGCAGGGATTCTAAGAAGTGGTGAAGCTGAAAATATTAGTTTGGATGATTGGAATGATGTAATTAATATCAATCTAACAGGTCAGTTTAATTGTGCACAAGTTGTAGGAAAACAGATGATTAAACAAAAAAATGGAAGAATTATTAATATTAGTAGTATCGCGGGTTTAGAAGGTTATGCTGGTTCTGTTCCTTATAGTGCTAGTAAAGGTGGTGTGATTTTACTTACTAAAACTCTTGCCTCTGAATGGGGGGAGTATAATATCAATGTTAACGCGGTTTGTCCAGGTGTTTTTGCTACTGATATGACTGAGGATTACTTGGAAAGTGAAGAGTTTGTTCAAAATATTAAAGATAATGTTCCATTGGGCAGATATGCAAATCCGGAGGAGCTTGTTGGAACAATTGTTTATCTTTCATCTAAAGCATCTGATTATGTAACAGGTCATTCATTGGTTATTGATGGTGGTTGGACTGCAAGTTTATAAAAAAATTAAGGAGGTGAATTAATGAAAATAAAAATTGATCAAGATGGTTGTATAGAATGTGGTTCTTGTTGGCAGACTTGTCCTGATGTTTTTATGGAGGGAGAAGATGGTAAAGCTGCTGTTGAAAAAGATTTTCAGAGTGATGGTTCTGATTCTGGTGAGGTTGATGATGATTTTCGGGATTGCGCTGAGGAAGCTGCTGATCTTTGTCCAGTTGATGTCATTGATGTTAGCTAAATTTTTTTTAAAATTCATTTAATATTTTTTCCATTGTTATTATGCATTCTGCGAATTTGTTTCCTTTTTCTGTTAATGTGTAATATATTGCTCTGTTTTTCTTTGAGATTCGTTGTTTTATTAGTTTGTGTTTTTGTAGTATTTCTATTGCTCTTTTTGCTGTTGTGTTGTTGCTTATTCTAATTTTTGGCGGGTTGTTGTATAGTTCACATGATACTGTTTCTCCGTTTTTATGAAGTATTAGAACGATTTGTAGTATTCCTCTTTGTCCTTCTAGTTCGATGATGCAGTCATTTATACACATTTTTTTGTCAGATTACGTATGTAAGTAGACCTTAATAATTATTATCGTTTAACGTTAAAAGGAAAGTTTTATATACTACCCCTTACACTTAGTATAACGGAAAACGTTAAGAGTTTAATTGAGGAGATTTATGAAAAATAAAAACTTAACCCAAATGGAAGAAATTAAAAAATGTCCAAACTGCGAAAGTAAAAAAATAAACAGAGATCAATTTCACGCAGAAATAGTCTGCAAAGACTGCGGACTAGTAATGGAAGACGACCTCATAGACTACAGTCCAGAATGGAGAGAATTCACACCAGAAGAACACGAAAAAAAAGCAAGAACAGGAAGACCTGAAACACCACTTTTATACGATAAAGGATTAACCACAACAATCGATTGGAAAAACCGTGATTACGCCGGAAGAAAAATACCAAATAAAACCCGTTCACAACTATACCGTATTAGAAAATGGCAAAGAAGACTTAGAAGCAGCCAATACCGAGAAAAAAACCTGATACAAGCATTAAAAGAACTAAATCGATTAGCATCAGCATTAAATATACCAAGATCAGTAAGAGAATCAGCAGCAAAACTTTATAGGAAAGCCGTAAAAGAAAACCTGATACGCGGAAGAAGTATCGAAAGCATGATGGCTGCATCACTGTATGGTGCATGCAGACAATGTAATCTTCCAAGAACACTAAAAGAAATCAGTGAAAAAACAAATGTAACCAAAAAAGACATAGGACGAAACTACAGGTTTATAAACCGTGAACTAAAACTAAAAATAAAACCAACAACACCACCAGATTACCTGAAAAGATTCGGAAACATGCTAGAACTAAGCGCTGAAGCAAAACAAAAAGCCCTTGAAATACTTAAAAGAGCAAAAGAAAAAGAAATAATAAGTGGAAAAGGACCAATTAGCCTAGCCGCAGCAGCAATCTACATATCAACAGTATTAACAGGTGAGAAAAAAACTCAGAAGGAAATAGCGCAGACTGCAAGAGTGACAGAAGTAACTATTAGAAACAGATACCGGGAACTCACAGATAAACTAGGAATTGAAATAGAAGTAAAATAAAAAAAAAATAATTGTACTATTTCATAATTATTTTTAATCTATTTTTAAGTCATTTCTTTAAACCTTTACCAAAATAAGTTTTTTTCAAGTGGTTAAAAAATGGATGATGTTTCTATCAAACTAGATAAAGATGTAGATATATCAAATTCTATAGTAATACTTGGTTTTCCAACAGTAGGACTTGTTGGATCTATAGCAGGAAATTATATAGCAAACCATTTGAATCTTGAAAGAGTTGGATCAATTCGTTCAAAGCATTTTCTACCATCAGTTATAATACGTGATTCTAAACCTGTTCCACCGGTTCGAATATATCATGGTGGAAAAGATGTATGTAAAGACAACAATATTTGCGATAATCTTATCACCATAGTATCTGAATTTCCGATACCGCCGGGTGCTATCTATCCATTAATAGATGAACTTCACAAATGGACAAAAGATGAAAATGTTTCATTTTTCTTAGGATTGGAGGGAATGAAATCTATTGAAAAAAAAGAGGATCAGGTAGATGTTTATGGTGTTGGAAGTACATCTAAAATGGTTGACACACTTGATAAATATAATATTGAAAAAACAAAAGAAGGAATGATATCAGGTTTTACTGGTGCATTACTTGAATCTACAACTGAGAAAAATAAAAACATGCTTTGTATGCTAACCGAGGCTCATTCAGCTTTTCCTGATTCTAGAGCCGCGGGAAGACTTCTTGAAAAAATAGATGATATGCTTTCTGGCGTGGAGATAGATTTGGAACCGTTATATGAAGAAGCAGAGAAACTTGAGAAAAAAATAAAGAAATATATGCAACAGTCAAAGCAGACTCCGCAAGCTCAACAAACAAATGTTCCGGGGATGTACCGATAAAAAAATCTTTTATATTTTTTATGTTAAAAAAAACCTTATATATTAACACATATGTATTTAAAAGAACATTATTGTAACAATTATAAAACATAATGACAAAAAATATTATGAAGGAGAACAAATATTATGTTTCTCAAAAAAAACAAGAAAAAAAATGATAATATGAGAAATAAAAAAGAAAATCTTATTGGAAAAACTGTAATGAGCAGAGAAGGAAGCATCATAGGAAAAATAAAAGAGATACAGGATAAGAAAAACAAAGAAAATGAAACAATTCTTGTGAAACCTTCTAAAAAAACAAATCTAAAAACCTATAAACATAACAAAAAAGGAGATATCATTCTTCCAAGTAAATGCGTGACAAGAGTAAGAAACATTACCATCCTTGAAAACCTTAAACCATTATTAAAAAGATAAAAAAAACTTATTTATTTTTTTATTAAAAATTTTTTAGCCAACTGAACATAATCATTAACATGCCGTGTTATCAAAAAATTGTTTTTAATATGCTCTCTTCCTTTTTTCCCCATTTCTTTTGCTTTTTCAGGATGTTTTAAAAGCCAAACAATTTTTTCTGCAAAACCCTCATAATCTTTTGGTTCTAATAAAAAACCATTCTCCCCATCTAAAACCTGAGATGGTATACCACCAATATTAGATGCAACCACTGGTGTCTCCTTGTACAATGATTCTGAAACCGTTAGAGCAAATCCTTCTTTTAATGATTTCTGAAGCACAACAGATGAAGCTCTCTGAATCGCGTTAGTAACAATATCTGGTGCATCAATCACCACATGAACATCCTTTATATCAGCTACTTTTTTTTCGATTTCTTCAACCATTTCTTGACCCTCAGGATCATCTGTTGCCATGGAACCAACAAGAAGCAGCTGACAATCAACTTTTTTAGAAACATGTTCAAAAATTTTGATAACACCTAATGGATCCTTCCATTTATCAAAACGAGAAATCTGACTAACAATAGGTTTATCCATTTTTATTCCATGTTTTTCAAGATATTTAGAAATAGTTGACTCAGAAATATCCTTATTTTTTATATTCAAAGGATTAATAGAAGGAGGTATAATATTCTGAGGAGTCTTATCACCAGGAATATTTTTCTGCCTGAACTTTTCCATAGAAATAATCATAGCATTATAATTTAAAATAAAAGTTCTAAGATACTCCCAGACTTCCGGATTCGGCTGAGATATATCTATATGACAACGCCACACCCATGGTTGTTTTTTCTGGTAACATGTAATAATCGGAAGAGGTTGTGGGTCATGAACTATCACCATATCCTGATTTATATGTGTAAAAATCGCGTTGTTTACATTGTTAATATAATAAAGCTCTCGTTTTTTTTCTGTAAAATTTATTTTTTCGCCCTGTAAAGCATTATGAAATTTTTTTGTAATAGTAAAAAAATCTAGATCGCCATGAAGTATACGCCAGTCAGTTTTAATTCCTGCATCATTTAAAAGAATAATTAGACTATTAAGTATCTCAGCGACACCGCCACCCTGGTAAGTAGAGTTTATATGAACAAGGGTTTTTTCTGATAAGACTGAAGCTTCATCATAGATTTTATCAATGGTTTTATCTCCAACAACATCACGATATTTATCTAATGATAATACAGGTACTAATGACATAATAAAACAATTACTCCTCGGTGCATCCTATATATTCTAATTAAACTCCTGTTTATATAATTTAAGACTCCAATTTTTAATTTTTTTAAGGAATCTATAAACATCATCTGGGTTTTTTAGAAAAAAATCAGCATATGTTTCATCATCGGAGTTATTAGATACAAAAACTGTTAATCCTTTGTTTTTTAGAAATCTAAAAGCATCCTCATCTGTTGTATCATCACCAAGATAAACAGATAAAAAATTTTTATTATCAAAATTTTCAATTATTGTCTCTACAGCTTTTCCTTTATCCCATCCCCTGGGTCTAACCTCTACTACTTTTGATCCTTTCAAAACATCTAGTTCATTATTTTGATCATATTTTTTTACAATTGAAACAAATTTTTCTACAAAAAAAGAAGTTTTTTCCTCTGCTAACTTACGGTAGTGAAAAGCAAGAGTTAATTTTTTATCTTCAATAAAAACATTTTTTTCATCTCTAAATTCTTCATTTGTTTGTTTTTTTATTTGTTTTAAAACAGATTTATTTTTTTCTGCTTTTTTCCAAACAAATTCGTTACCATCAGGATATTTTATTTTTAACCCATGTACTGCTGCATATACAATATTCTTAATATTTACCAGTTTTTTTATTTCATCTAATGTTCTCCCTGTGATAATAACAAGTTTGCAATTGGGATTATCTGAAAAATTTTCTAAAGTATTTTTTACTTTCCCTGGTGTTTTTACTTCATCAGGTTTATTTTTAAAAGAGACTAATGTTCCATCATAATCTAAAAACAAAAAAATTTTTTTTCCTTGTATTCTATATTTTATAGCATCTAGATTGTTGAAAACATATTTAGTCATACAGTTTTTCCCATTCATCTAAAAAGTTGTTTAGCCACCATTGAGAATCATGTTTCTTTACTTTTTCATCTAATAATTTGAATCTTTTCTTTTTTTCTTTATCAGACATCTCTAAAACATTTTTTATTGCTTCACCCGTCTCCCCTATATCATAGGGGTTTACTATAACTGATTCATTTAACTCTTCAGATGCCCCTGTGAACTCACTAAGTATAAGCATAGCATTTTGGTCTTTAGCTGCTATAAACTCTTTTGAGATAAGATTCATTCCATCTCTGATTGGAGTTAAAAGCCCTATATCTGCAGCTTTGTAATATGTGAGAAGTAAACGATTTGGTATACGTCTATAAAAATACATTATTGGAGTCCAATTCTCAGTTCGGTATTCAGCATTTATTCTACCAATGGTTTCATCGATTTCTTTTTTCATAATCTGATATTCACTTACATCATCACGACTTGGAGTAGCAATCTGCACAAGGGTTACATTGCCTCTAAACTGTGGATAATTATCAATAAGGTACTCGAAAGCCTTGATTCTATTCATAATACCTTTAGTGTAATCCAAACGATCGATACCAAGAATCAAATTTTCAACATTGTACATATCCTTGATTTCATGGGCTTTTTCATTAATTAAATCATTTTCCTTTGGAAATGCGTAATCATCATAGGAGATTCCTAATGGAAAATGTTTAACCTTAACAGTATGACCATCTTTTGTAACTGTGTTATTTTCTCTATCCATCGATAGATCTGATTTCCTCTCCGCACATCCTAAAAAATTTTTAACATAAGACTTAGTGTGAAAACCTAATAAATCACTTTTCAGAAGGCCATTAAGAATATAATCACGTTGAGGTAGAACATCAAATATTTCCCATGGAGCCCAGGGAATATGCCAAAAAAAAGCTATTTTAGCATCTGGTTTTTCTTTTTTAATAAAACCTGGAACAAGTGCTAGATGATAATCATGTAACCAAACTCGATCATCAGGCTTTATTTCTTCTATTACTGATTCAGCAAATTTTTTGTTAACATTATAATAAGTATCCCAATATTTTTCTTTAGAATGCATTTTTTCAATAAAAAAATGAAAAAGCGGCCATAGTACACGATTTGCATAACCTTTGTAATAATTTTGAACTTCTTCATCAGAAAGTTTTATTCTTTTTAAAAAATATCTTGATTCACCATTATCAGGGACTAGAACCTTGTTTTCCTTGTTACAAACAGTGAAATCTTCATCTCCACTGCCCCATGCGATCCAAACTCCTTTAGATTTCTGCATAAGTGGATCAAGAGCTGAAACCACACCACCTGTAGATTTTTTTACAGTGATTTCATTATCTACTTTTTCATGTGAATATGGTTCTCTATTGGTTACAAGAAGTAATCGTTCTTTGTTAATAATATATCCTCAACCCGTTAGAAATGATATGATGTTCAATTTCTTGTTGTTAGAAAAAAAAATTTTTTTTTCTTGCAAAAAAACAACTTATATCAGTTATTTTCTTATTATCTTTCTATTATGAGCCTTAACTCGTATGGGTAACATATCTTCAAAAGACATAGCTTTTTTTAACTGAGAAGATGTTTTTTTTCTAACATGTTCTCTAACTTTTATAGTTCTCATATTTTATTTAACACCATAAATTTTTTACTTTTCAGAGGTTTAAGATTTAAAAATGTATATAATGTTAACTTAAAATTGATTTAAAAACGTATAAATTATGGTTTATGGGAGAAAAAAATTGTTTTTTTATTTGTTATATAGTTTAATTAGATACGAATTTAAGTTATTATTAAATAAAAACCTAATAATCTCCTAAAAATAATAATTAGATGATGTTTTTATGTCTGAAGATAAACAAAATCATCATAAAATGATGATGAAGGATTTCAAAAAAAGATTTATTGTATCTTTGATTTTTACTTTTCCAGTTTTATTGTTATCACCTTTGATACAGTCTTTTTTAGGAATAAAATTTACATTTGTTGGTAGTAATTTTGTTTTATTTGTTTTATCATCTATTATATTTTTTTATGGTGGTTGGCCGTTTTTAAAAGGACTCTACGATGAACTTAAAGATAAATCACCTGGTATGATGACTCTGATCGCTGTTGCGATTTCTGTTGCTTATTTTTATAGTTCAGCAGTGGTTTTTGGACTTTCTGGTAAATTTTTTTTCTGGGAGCTTGCAACTCTTATTGATGTAATGCTGATTGGGCATTATATTGAAATGAAATCTATTATGGGTGCATCTAATGCGTTAGAGAAACTTGCTGAGTTGATGCCTGATACAGCACATCGTAAAAAAGATGGTAAAGTTGAAGATGTAAAACTTTCTGAGATAAAAAAAGATGATGTATTGCTTGTAAAACCAGGTGAGAAGATTCCTTCTGATGGCGTTATTGTTAAAGGTAAAAGTTTTGTTAATGAATCAATGATTACAGGGGAATCTAAACCTGTTGAAAAAAATAAGGATGATGAGGTTATTGGTGGTTCAATTAATGGCGATGGCTCTCTTGAAATAAAGGTTGAAAAAACTGGTGAGGATTCATATCTTTCTAAGGTTATAGATTTAGTAAGTAAAGCTCAGGAATCTAAATCAAAGACACAAAATTTAGCTGACAGGGCAGCATTCTATCTAACAATAACTGCGTTAAGCGTTGGATCGATCACATTTCTAACATGGGTTTTCTTTGGTGAAAGTTTTGTTTTCGCTATTGAAAGAATGGCTACTGTTATGGTTATAACATGTCCTCATGCGTTAGGGCTTGCAATTCCTTTGGTTGTAGCAATTTCTACTACTCTTTCTGCAAAGAATGGTCTTTTGATACGTAATCGTACTTCTTTTGAAAACTCTCGTAGGATTTCAACTGTTGTTTTTGATAAAACGGGTACATTAACAAAGGGTGTTTTTGGTGTTACAGATGTTAAAGCATCTAGTAAAAATTTTGATGAAGAAAAAATAATTAGATTTGCTGCGTCTCTTGAACAAAATTCTGAACATCCTATCGCAAAAGGAATCCTTGACAAAGCTGAAGAAAAAAATATTGATCTTTTAGAAGTAAGTGATTTTGAGAACATAAAAGGCGAAGGGGTCAAAGGAAAAATAGAGGAAAAAGAAATAAAAATAGTTAGCCCTGGTTTTTTAAAAGACAATAAAATAAATATTTCAGATGATTTAAAATCTTATAAAAAAGAGGATACGGTGGTTTTTGTAATAGTTGAAAATGATGCAGTAGGCGCTATAGCGCTTGCTGATCAGATAAGAGATGAATCATATAGTGCTATAAAAAAACTACAACAGGATGGGATTAAATGTTGGATGTTAACTGGGGATAATGAAACTGTTGCAAAGAAGGTTTCAGAGGAACTCTCTCTTGATGGATATTTCGCTGAGGTTTTACCAGATGAGAAACAAGAAAAAATTAAAGAATTACAAGTAAAAAATGAATTTGTTGCTATGACTGGTGACGGTGTTAATGATGCACCAGCTTTAGCTCAGGCAGATGTTGGAATAGCAATAGGTTCAGGAACTGATATAGCTGCTGAAACAGCTGATATAGTTCTAGTTAATAGTAACCCAAAAGATGTAACTCAGCTTATTAAATTCGGAGAAGAAACACATAAAAAAATGATACAAAACTTGTTCTGGGCAACAGGTTATAATGTGATAGCTATACCTCTTGCTGCAGGAATACTTTACAATCAAGGGATTATTATTTCACCAGCAATTGGAGCAGCTTTGATGTCGGCAAGTACGGTTATAGTAGCGATAAACGCAAAATTGTTAAATTTTTAAAAAAAATAATTGTTTTAATCTCTACCAAGTCGGATAGTTATTTTTAGTTCGTCTTTAGCGTTTTCCCATATGTTAAACATTTCTAAATCCCAATTTGGAACATCATTTAAAAGTTCTTGAAGTTTAGTGATTTCTTCTGGATTTATTTTCAAAAAATAATTCACCCCCATACAAATTTTTTTTCAAATTTCATCTAATAACTTCTTTATTCATCCAGTAATTGTAAAGAATACTTGGACTGTATTTTTTTTTAACTGCTATCCATGCAGATTTATTTGCCATATTTGTTTTTTTATATTTACTATAGGTTTGATTATATGCTTTTAAGAATATTTTCTGAGCATTTTTTGGTAGATTATATCTTATTTGTTTAGGCAGTTGATCTATACTTTTATAAGTCATTTTTTTTATTCTTCAACTCCTCTGAAATCATCACAAGGTTCATCAGCATCCATTGGTCTTGCGTGTTCTGGATGAGCTGGTTGAAGACATATTTCACGGCTTACTTTTTTCATAGGTTTTTCACAACAATATGGTATATCGCTATCTTCATCTACTGTCGCTGTTCTTTGACAAGCTGTGCATTTATAATAATCCATTAAAACTTCACTCCTCTATATTTTTTGAAACATATTCAGATAGTTCCAGAAGTTTTTTAGCATAACCGGCTTCGTTATCATACCAGACTAAAACCTTAGCCATATTTTTGTCAATTACTTTTGTTGATTCTGCATCTAATATACCTGAGTGTTTATCTCCAAGTATATCAGAGGAA
Organism: uncultured Thermoplasmatales archaeon; assembly: GCA_964391965.1. Classification (GTDB taxonomy): domain Archaea; phylum Thermoplasmatota; class E2; order DHVEG-1; family DHVEG-1; genus JAZKSG01. The sequence goes on from CAYMOC010000017.1 coordinate 16,977, forward strand.
ACCAGTTCTTCCTCGGAATAACCAAGTATCCCTTTTAGTTTTCCCTCTGAAGCTTTTTTAAAAGCCTGATTTACTTTTTCAACGGTTACATCTTCTTCTAATTCTGCAACAATATCAGTGATAGCTCCATCTAATACAGGCGCTCGCACGGCCATTGCATCCATTTTACCTTTTAACCCGGGTAATACAAGCTCTGTAGCCTTTGCAGCGCCAGTAGTCGTAGGAACAAGGTTAACTGCTGCTGCTCTACCACGACGTCTTTTACGCATATCTCCATCAATAAGATTCTGACTAGCAGTATATGCATGAATAGTTGTAACAAGCAGATGTTTAACCTTAAAAGTATCATTCAGTACTTTTACAGCTGGAGCCAACGAATTAGTTGTACAAGATGCATTAGAAATAATTGTATGCTTATTAGGATCAAATTCATCTTCATTTACACCAAGAACAACAGTTAAATCCGCACTTTTAGAAGGAGCGCTAATAAGAACTCTACTAACACCAGCTTCTAGATGTTTAGCAGAATCCTCTCTTCGTCTAAATAGACCCGTGCATTCTAAAACAATATCCACATCCTCCCGTTTCCATGGGATATCCTGAGGGTTTTTCACATTAAAAACACGGATTTTTTTAGAACCCACAATTAAAAAATCATCATCATAAGAAACATCAAAAGAAGGCGAACCCAGAACTGAATCATATTTTAGAAGATACGCAAGATCTTCAATAGATGCAAGATCATTAGCAGCGACAATATCAACATCTTCAGCGCCGTCCTCAATAAAATGTCTAAGTACAAGCCTTCCTATTCTACCAAGACCGTTAATACCTATTTTTTTCATAATATCAATACTCTAATCTAAGTAAACAAAAAAATTTTAACCTATTAAACAATGACTTAAAAACAAATAAAAAATAATTAAAACACAAACAAAAAAGAGATTTTATTTTATATTAACATGAAATCCGTTTTCTTTATCATCTGTGTTTTCTTTTTTTATAACTACATCTAATAATCCATTGTTAAAAACTGCCTCAGTACTCTTAGGTTTTACTTTACATGGCAAAGCTATTTTTTTATGAAAACGATTTTTTGGATCATAGACTTTTATCTCAAAAATATTGTCAACAATACGTAGATCAACATCTTCTTTTTCAACACCTGGAATCTCAACAGTAACAGATACATCATCCTTATCCTCGATTACATCAACAACTGGCTCTCGCTCAGTTTTGTATTTTTTACTATATTCCGGACGATCACCAAATTCTTTTATTCTTGCATTCCCTTCAGAATCAATGTTAAAATTAAAACCATGAATAAAAGAGTCGTCATTTCTATTTTTATTCCTAGAAGACTCATGTATAGAATCTCTAATCATTCTTTCAATCTGACGAATCATTCTTTGAAATTCTTTATCATTATCATAAACATCAAAAGGATCTCGACGATTATTTTCATCTTTTTTATCATCAAAATTTGACATATCTATCACTTCTCATTTTTGTTTTTTTTAGAAATGTGATGTTATTAAACAATTACTTAAAAAAAACTAAAAAACCATTGACTTTTAATTTAAAAAAAATAAAAAAAATTTTTTTTATGATGCTGAATGTGGATGTTTGTTTATTTCAACCCAGTATTCACCGATTTTTTGAACTACATTAATGAATTCCTGGAAATCTATTGGTTTCTGAATGTAACCGTTAGCACCGAGTTTATAGGATTTTATTAGATCCTGTTTTTCACTAGAAGATGTGAGAACGATTACAGGTATATATTTTAAATCTTCATCGTTTCTTATTTTTTTTAAAACCTGAAAACCGTTGATTTTTGGTAGATTTAAATCTAAAAGTATTAGATATGGTTTTCCATCGGACTGTTTTTTTTCATCATCAAAATAATCTAAAGCTTCGACTCCACCTGTAACTACATCCAGATTTATTTTGTCTGAGTAATCACTTTTTTTAAAAGCCCTTTTTGTTAATTTTACATCATCAGGACTATCTTCTATAAGTAAAATGGTTTTCTTGTGCATGTTTGTATGTTCCACTTATTAATATCTTATTTTTTTGATAAAATATAATGCAGTTTGTTACATAAATAGTTGACTAAAAAATAAATTAAAAAATAATTAAAAATAATTAAAAAAGGAGGGTGTTAAGCTGTTTCTCTTTTATGAAGTAGGGTTTTTCCTTTATCTGAAACAAAAACAGTTCTAAGTTTACCCTGCCTCTTGGTAAAAATCAAACCCTTATCTTCCAGTTCCTCTAGTCTTTTAGCAGCAGTAGAATACGCAATATTGAACTTACCCATGATTTTCTTATAGGGAACCAATGCATTTTTTTCATTCTGCTGATAAATATATTTCAACATATCATACAGATTATCCTCAATAATGATTCCTTCAACCTTCTGACCCGGAAGAATCTGAAACTCGTTTTCAACTATAGCCATTTTACTATCATCAACCAGAGTTGGATCAAAACGCAGGAAAAGAATAGATTTATTTTTTATCATCAACTCATTAATCTTATACAAGGCATCAAGGAATTTTTCAAAAGAAAAACGAGTTATAAGATAATGAATCCCATCTAGTAAAACAACAGCATCATCATTACTTGTGACAAAATCATTGATTTTTTCAACCAGATCCTTAAGAACATACACGTTTTTGAAATCACCAAGTTTTTCTTCACTAAGAAGTAAAACATCAGCATTTTTAGATATAACTGTTTTAACAATCTCCGGATTCGAACGAGTCACAAAAAGACCATTGTATTTAGAGTTAGAAAGATCATTGAATAAATCTATTGCTGAATCGTTTTTACTATTAGGAATAAGATAACTATTACCTGACACGAGTTTACCATGTACTTCAACATCTTTTGTTATATCTTCTCCAACAAACAAAATACCTGTATTTTTTTTGGTTTTAGATTTAATCTCAGATGGTTTAAAACGAAGTATTTTTTTAGCTCTATCTTTAGTAATAATTACTACATCATCAGATCCACTGTATTTATTCCGATGAACAGTTTTTACTAAATCCTTCACATTTTGAGGATTCTCAAAAAATGGAAGTTTGGTAATTGTTCGATTGATAACATCATCTTTTTTATAACCAGTAACCTCTTCAGCGGTTTCATTCCAAAAAGTAACACGGTTGTTTGCATCTACAGATATCATAATCTCAGAAGCACTATTGATAACATTCTGAAGATACTTTTTAGCCTCCACCGCTTCTCCTTCAAGTTTTTTACGTTCATCAACTTCTTTTTTAAGTTTTTTATTAATATCTTCAAGCTCCTGATATGATTCTTTTAAATCTTTTTTTACTTTTTTACGATCACGTCTTATATTAAACTCAGAAAGCTCTCTTCTGATAGCAGGCGCTAGTCTTTGAAGATTGTTTTTCATGATGTAATCATGAGCACCAGCTTTCATTGATTCAACAGCTGTATCCTCACCGATCTTTCCAGAAACAATAATAAAAGGCAGACTTTTTTTAGATTTTTTAACTGTTTTTAAAGCATCAAGACCACTAAACTCTGGGAGAACATAATCAGATATCACTACATCCCATTTTTTATTTTTAAGATGTTGTTCCATATCTTTTTTGGTTTCCACACGGTTTATCTTTGGATCAAAATCTCCTTTCTTAAGTTCTCTTTTAATTAGAACAGCGTCATCTTCTGAATCTTCTACTAATAAAACATTTATTTTTTTATTCATAATTTTTTTATTCTCCTATTGTAAAATAAAAACAGGCTCCTTTTCCTTTCTTACTTTCAGCCCATATTTTTCCATCATGTCTTTTAATTATTCTATTAACAATACTTAGTCCGATACCTGTACCCGAGAAATCATTTCTTCTGTGAAGTCTTTGAAACGGAATAAAAAGTTTATCTGAATATTCCATGTTAAAACCCTCTCCGTTGTCTTTAACATAGAAAATATTTCTACCTTTACTATTCTTTTTAACACCAACAGTAATCTTGGGTTTTGATTTATTTTTTGTAAATTTCCAAGAGTTAGATAACAGATTTTCAAATAATACTCTTAAAAGATTAGGATCACCTTTAACATACATTTCTTCTAAATTTTCAATATCAAAATCAACTTTTCTTTCAGGATTGTTTTGTTTGATATCATAAAAAACTTCTCCAGCAATCTTTCCAAGATTAACAGTTTCTGAATACATTTCAGCTCTCATCAAACGAGAAAGTTTAAGCAAACCTTTAATCAACTCATCCATCCGATCAGCCGAGTTCTTAATCCGTATCAGATAATCTTTACCCTCGTGATCAAGTACATCCTCATAATCCTCTAGAAGAGCCTGACTGAAACCATTAACACTTCTAAGAGGAGCTCGAAGATCGTGAGAAACAGAATAACTAAAAGCCTCAAGTTCTTTATTTGTATCAGCTAAACGCTTTGCCTGAAACATATACTTCCTTGTTAAATCCTTAATTTTTTCTTCAGATTTTTTTCTACCAGTAACATCCTGAACAACACCAAGCATCCTAGAAGGACGTCCTTGTTCATCAGTGAACACATCACCCATTTCTCTAAGCCAGCGAATAGAACCATCGGGCTTTATGATTCTATGCTCAATATCATAATCTTTTCCTTCTTTAACACATTTATCTACTTCTCTATTTATCATTTCACGGTCATCAGGATGAACAAATTTCATAAAACCCTCGAAAGTACCATCGAATTCTCCTTTTTTAAGCCCAAATATCGGTTCAATCTGATCAGACCATTTAACTTCTTTAGTTTGTAAATTATATTCCCAGCTACCAATCTCAGCTGCTTTCTGAGCAAGCCTATATCGTTCCTCGTTTTGTTTTAGATTCTTCTGAATTTTTTTAAAATCAGTTACATCAATAGCAAGCTCAAATCTAACATTTCGTCCATCAGGCCATTTAATAAGTTTATCAGTGATAACAAAATCTCGGTTTAATTTTGGATTATGATACTCCCAACGATATGGTTCATCAGGGTTTTTTAAAATTTTATCATTTGTACAAAAATTACATGGATGTTTCAAATCCTGAAAAATCTGATAACATTTTTCCCCAACAGGATTCTTACCTAATAATTCCTCAAAATATTTGTTAACAAATAAAACCTCATGTGTTTCAATATCAGTGACATAAATGATTTCATTAATACTATTAAAGATTGAAACAAGTTGATCTAATTGAGATTTCTGTTTACTGCTAAGATTTTCTTTTTGTTTAGTATAAGATTTAGTTATCGTTTTGCCTCCTTTCCACTATTTTTTAACTACCTTACCTTCTCATAAACCTTTTCCCATATAATTTAAATTTAATTCATATTTCACTCATTTTTAAAGCATGGGTTATATCATTCATTGTTACTACTCCTTTGAGTTTATTATCTACTTCAACAAAAACATGGTTATACTTGTCTTTAGCCAAGGTTTTAAAAACAGAAAAAGCTTTTTTATCAGAAGAAACCTTAGAAAAATCTTTATTCATAACATCCTCTACCTTAAGAGTATCTAAATCTGATCCAGTGGTTTCCTGAACATCATCTAAAGAAATTACACCAATTATACTTTCATCTTTTACAACTGGAAAAACCGTGTTTCTTTTCTTTTTTAAAAAATCTAAAAAATCTTTAATATTCATATCTGGAGAAACGGAACTAATATTTTCATCCATAATATCCTCTACATTTTTATCTTTAAGAGCCTGAGAGATCTGAGTTATTTTTTCTTCTTGCATAGCACCAAAAAACAGAAAAACAGCAATCAAAACAAGCCAAATATTTAAAGATAGTATACCAAAAACAGCCATAGCAACTGCTATACCCCTACCGATTCTAGAAGCCCAAGAAGTTGCTTTACCATAATCCATAGTTTTAGCTAATGAAGCTCTTACCAGTCGTCCGCCATCAGTTGGATAAGCAGGAACAAGATTAAATAAACCCAAAATAAAATTATAAAAAGTCAAAGTACCAAAACTTATCAATAAAACATTAGTGAAGAGATTTCCTTCAAAAAAACCTGTTAAATAAAAAAAACTAAAAAATAAACCTGATAGAACAAAACTAACAACTGGTCCAGCAGCAGCAATCTTTATCTCAGTATTAGGATCCTTAGGAGTTTCTTCCATCTGAGAAGCTCCACCAAAAACAAACAAAGTAATACCATTTATTTTAAAACCATTTCTTTGAGTAACATAGGAATGACTCAGCTCATGTAAAAGAACGCAAACAAAAAACAAAACAGCAAGAAAGATTCCTAGAAAAATTTTAACAATATTAGATGCGCCAATTCCGCCATAACCTATTGTAAAACTAAAAATTTTTAGGTTTTCAAATGAAAAAACATAAGCAAACAAAGCAAGAATGATAATGAAACTAAAATGAAGTTTAATAGGAATATCAAGTAAACTAGCGATTTTAAACGAGGTTTTCATACTAACTTTTTTTAAGTAAAAAGTAATTATTTAACCATGACTTAAAAACAGTTAAAAAATAACTAAAAAACGTATTTATATAATCTAAAAGAAAATACTTTTTTTAGATTTAGATATGCAATTGTTTTTCATATAATTTCAAACTAAATTTTAGTCAATATTATATATTCTTCAAAAACTAATCACAAAATAAAAAAAAGGTGAAATTTTTCAAAATGAGAAACTATCCATATCCCGAAAATAAAGAAAGCGAAATAAAACTTGTTTCAACTGAATGGTTGAAAAAAAAACTTAGCGATATAGATTTAACAATTATTGATACTCAACCAGATATTCATGATTATATCACAGAACACATCCCAGGAGCGGTATATTTTAATCAAAAACTTTTAAGAGTGCCATATAAAGGAACACCAGGGGTTTATGTTCCAGAGGATGTAATCAAACAACTTTTCAGCAGAATAGGTATTGAAAAAAACAAACCCATAATAGTATACACTGGTAAAGGAGCATTCAGAGGATGGGGTGATGGACTAGAACAAACAATGCTAGCGTATTCTCTTGTAAGATTCGGCTGTGAAAATGTATATGTCCTTGATGGTGGTCTAGAAAAATGGAAAAAAGAAAAAATGGAGTTAACTAAGGAATTCCCAGATAGAGAAGAAACCAATTTTGAAACAGATATACAAGAAGATTACTTTGTTAATATTGAAGAAGTAAAAAATCTTAAAGATAAAGAAGACACAGTTTTACTTGATGCTAGACCAGAAAAAGTATACAAGGGACAAGGACCATGGATCCTTCCGGGTCATATACCTGGTGCAGTAAATCTTCCATGGAAGAAATTAATGGATGAAGATAACCCAAAACTTTTGAAACCTGTTGAAGAAATAGAAAAAATTCTTAATAATATTGGTGCAACCAAGGATAAAATGATAATTTGTTCATGTGGCACTGGTAGAGAAGCCACAAATGAATTTTTGCTTTTCAAATTCTATCTAGGTTACCCGGATGTGAAAATATATGAAGGATCTTTTACTGAATGGACTTCATATCCTGAAAACCCAACAGTTGTAGGAGACACTCCAAGATTATCAGAGGTTATGGAATAAAAAAAATATGTTATTTGAAAAAATTGTTACCGAAGGACTTGCTCATAACTCCTACATTATTGGATCAGATGGTGTAGCAGCAGTTATAGATCCAAGAAGAGATATTGAAAAATATTTAGAGGTTTCTAAAAAAAATGATCTTAATATTAAATATATCTTTGAAACACATCGAAACGAAGATTATGTAATAGGATCAAAGGAGTTACAGAAAAGAACAAATGCAGAAATATTCCATGGAAAAAGTCTTGATTTCAAATATGGAAAAAAAGTAAAAGAAAACGATAGTTTTGATTTAGGTCTTTTAAAAATAGGGATACTTGAAACACCAGGTCATACAGATGAAAGTATATCAATAACAGTTAGAGATAAAAAAATCTCTGATGATGTTTTCATGGTTTTCACAGGTGATGCTCTTTTCGCAGGTGATACTGGCCGCATTGATTTGTATGGTGAAAAACAAAAAAAAGATTTTGCTTTGAAACTTTATAAATCTTTACATGAAAAAATACTAAATCTTGATGATGGTGTTATCATCTGTCCAGCGCATGGAGCAGGATCTGTCTGTGGAGGAGAAATAAGTGATCATGAATACACTACGATTGGTTATGAGAAAAAAACCAATAAAACACTTAGTAAATCAAAACAGGATTTTATATCTGATAAAACATCTGAACATCACTATATACCCCCGTATTTTAAAAAAATGGAGGATTACAACAAAAACGGTCCACCAATCCTGGGTAATATCCCACATCTTCAGAGTTTAAATGTAGATGAAGTTAAAAATGCTGTTTCAAAAAAAGCACAAATCCTTGATGTTCGCTCTCCTACAAGTTTTGCAGGTGGTCACATACCAGGAAGTCTTAATATCTGGAAAGAGGGCATTCCTATGTTTGCTGGTTACTTTCTGGATTACAATCATCCAATAATAATTGTTGATGATTTTAATTTTGATCTTGAAGATGTTGTAAAAAAACTCATACGGCTAGGTTATGACAACATAGAAGGATATCTACACAAAGGATTTGCAACTTGGACTAATTCCGATGAACCATTAGAAAAAACCAATACTATCTCATCTGAAAAACTTCATAAAATTCTTGATGATGAAAACATTTTTGTTTTAGATGTAAGAAATGAATCAAACTGGACTAAACCAGGTCATATCAGAAAAGCACATAACATTTATGTTGGAGAACTAGAAAAAAACCTCAATCTTATTCCAAAAGATAAACAAATAATTGTTTATTGCGAAAGTGGTTTTAAAACAAGTATAGCCTCTAGTTTTCTTAAAAAAAATAATTATTCTAATGTTTCAAATTTATCAGGCGGAATACTTGCTTGGACTAAATCTGGTTTTAATTTAAAAAAAATAAAGGAGGAATAAAATTATGAGCCCTGCAGAAGAAATAATAAAAAAAGATTATCCAAAAGTAGATGAAAATGAATCAATTTCTAAAGCAATATCAAAAATGAAAGATAAAGATGGCATAGTAATACTAAAAGATGGTAAATATCATGGAATGTTAAACAAAAAAGATATCTCAAAAGCAAAAATATCACCAAACACGAAAGCTAAAACTTTTCTTAAAAATGTAGCCAAAGTTTCACCTGATGACAATATTGAACGAACAGCAGGATTGATGCTAGAAAGTGATTCATACATACTCCCAGTTTTCAAAAAAGACAAACTATTAGGTATTGTAACAGCAGAAGACATCCTTAAAAAAGCAGCAGAACAAGATTTTGGTGATGAACCCATTGAAAAATTCATATCAAAACCTGTAATAAAAATTACATCCGAGGAACCAGTATCAAAAGCCATCCGGATGTTTCACGAAGAAGACATATCCAGATTACCAGTCTATGAAAACAACAACATATCAGGTATAATAACACTTGATGACACTCTAGCCAAATTTATCCACCCTGAGCATCGTCAAGGTGGAACAGGACAATTTCAGGATACATCAAAATATGGCGCGTACATGGCTGATAAAAAAGAATACCTGGATCTACCAGTAAAAGGACTGATGACAGAAACAATATCGATGATGAAACCAGAGGAAAAAATAAAAAACGTAGTTGATACCATGTTTAAACAAAAATACAGAGGAATGCTTATTGGAGAAGACAACAACCTACAGGGAATAGTAACCAAAAAAGACCTTCTAGAACCACTTGCAACATATACAATCAAAGAACCAATGGTTATACAATTCTCAGGTGAACTAGAAAAAATAAATGATTTCAACAAACAAAGACCCAAAGAAATAATTCATTCTAACTTCCAAAAATTTTTAGACTGGTTAAACAACGCACATATCTATGTCCGTCTGAAAAGACACACGGAACAAAGTCAGGGAAAACATATCATATTCTGCAAAATGAGACTCTCCTCACCACGTGGCATGTTTATAGCATCAGAAGAAGGATGGGGATATTTGGATGCAATAAACAAATGTTCAGAAGCAATAGATAAACAAATAAGAAAGAAAAAAGAGAAGGCGAAAAGAAAATTATGACAGAATATTGGGTGAGCCATATAGAAAAAGAAAAAGACAATATTGAAAAAGTAAGAGCATTCATAAACACTGTTGAAGGAATAAAATACCCGACTATCTACAAAAGAGAAGACATTATAAAAAGCATGGAAGAAAATCAGGATAAATGGTACACATGTCTATTGAAAGACAAAAAAGGACAAAGAAGAATCTGGAAAAAAAATTCAGAAATAAACACAGTGGACGCAGATGGAGAAAAATATTTAAGAACAGATGAAAAAAAAGAAAAACAAGATGATTTAGGAAAACTACCCACTATTGAAGAAGATATAGAGAATGCTGAACCAAAAAAATAAAAAAATTTAAAAAATTTTTAAATATTTCAAAAAAAAACCATAGTAGTTTAACGGGGTTTTAACAGGTGGATTTTAACTTAAAAGAAAAAATTACTCCTGAAAACAAAAAAAGAACCTTTTTCATAATTTTTGCCTTTTTTGTTTTTTTAATAATTTATTTTATCCC
>CAYMOC010000018.1:0-26290 GCA_964391965.1 uncultured Thermoplasmatales archaeon
TAAAAAATATTAAAAGAACCGATTTTCCAATAACATTGGACCCAAAAACTGCATCATTTCATGATGTAGCAATACATGCACTTCTAAGACAAAGACTAAGTAAAAACACAGTAAAAAAACGAATGTCAACAGCTAGATTCATGGAAACACACCCTCAACCAGTAAACTTCAGAAATCCAAACTATGAAAACTTCATAAACCACATGGACTACAGGGAACAAATCGAAAAAACAGGACCATGTGCACTACAAAACGAATGGAAAACCATGAGAATGTTTCTAAAAGCATATGGAATGAAAATCTGGACATACAAACCACCATCGACCCCTCGATACAAAGCGAGAGTAATACCATTTCCAGACCAAGTATACAAAATACTAAACCTGGAATACTCAAAAGATACCTATGAAAACGCACTTATACAATACCTACTAACACACAACTTCATCATAGGATGGCGTTTCCCAAGCGAACCAGCGGAAATGAAAGTATCAGATGTACACGTAGAAAGAGGCTATATAACAATCACAGAACCAAAGAAACACAGCTCAACAAGAAACCTATCACCTGAAGAAATAATGAACAACAAACGAAGGAAATCATTCAAAAACTGGATAGATGCATGGAGACCAAAAGTCGAAAACCAATACAGCAAAGACTACCTGTATCTAAGACCAGACGGACATCCATACTCAAGAGATCAACTAAGACAACTACTCAACAGAAAAGCCAAACCCAAAATACAGAAAATATTTCCGGAATACTACAACTACTGCTCAAGACACTTTGCAGCAGTATCAAGACTAATCAGAACTAAACTACAATACAAAGCATTCGATGAATACGAAGTACGCGACTGGCTAGGACATACCAAAATAGAAACCACAATGGGATACATCAAAGATGCAAAACACTACTATCTTCTTGCAAAATATGACTGGGTTAATCGTGTCCTCAAAGCTCCAAGTAACGGGTGGGGATAACACGACAAACCAAAAAACGCAAAAAATAGCATCTTTCGACCAAAATCCCTCCGAGAAGGTGAAGCGGACCTGGCGGGATTCGAACCCGCGGTCTATAGCTTAGGAGGCTATCGCCCTATCCAGACTAGGCTACAGGCCCACAAAAAAATAAACTATTATCTTTCTTTTTTTTGGATGTTAATCTATTTTTTTGTTAAGAGTCTTTCCATAAAAAAAAATTTTTTTTTAAGAAAATAGTTATCTACTCAAACATATATTACATAAAAAATTGGAGGCTTTAAAAAAAGTTGCTTGTACAAGATATAATGACAAAAAAAATAGAGAAAATCAACTCAGAAAATACAGTGTTTGAAGCATGTAAAAAATTCAAACAATACAATCTTGGAAGCCTAGTTGTAGAAGATGATGAACTAATAGTAGGAATCATAACAGAAAGAGACATAATTCTTAAAATAATCCTTGAAAACAAAAACCCAACAAACACACTTGTCAGAGATATTATGACACCATATCCTAAAACCATTCATGCTCTAGCAAAAATCGAGGAAGCCGCTGAAATTATGAAAAAAAACAACATCAAAAAACTACCAGTCATCTATAACAACAACCTTGTAGGCATGATAACTGAAACTGATATTTCTAGAGCAATAAATCTAATCTCAAGAAACCAATAAGATAATATTATTCTGGAGGTTTATATTCTAAACTAAACGAAGCAGATGCTTTATCACTATTTTCCAAATTTTTTATATTATTTCTAAGTTCTTTAAGTCGTATTGTTTCAAAAGCAAGATTGTTTTCTTCTAAAAGAGTGATTAAACCTGGTATATGACCATCACCGACAACAGCAACTGTTTTTTCAAACTCTTCATCAGCTTTTATAAGCTTGTTTACCATAAACTTATTCCGATCATCAATCAGGACTTTTTTAATAGTTGGAAATTTTTCACCAACTTGTTCTATATATTTATCGAAATCATCTTCAAAATGCTCTATTTCTTTTTCAACAAGTTTTTTACTAACAAAAAAACCTGTTACACCAGAAAGCATGAGTTTTATTTTTTCTATAAAACCCATTTTTTTAAGCATTTTGTTAAAAAGTTTTTGAGCATCCATATCTATAAATGCGACAGGTATCTGATGAGATTTAGCATAATTTATCGCGGTCATCATCTCATCACCGGCTTGTACTCCATATTTTTTTGCCATGTTATCCTGAAATGTTGCAAGTAGATTGTAGATCATTGGAGCATTTTTTCGTCTTTTTTTATATTCCTCAGGGTTTTGTTTACGAAACATCAATGTTTGAAACCGTTGTTTATCAAGTTCGACACAAACAATCTCTGGTTGTTTTTCATCAAGAATATGGTTTATTCCTTGCGCGAGATTGAATACATGTCCGGTTCCAATTATTGTAATCATTTTTTTTAACCAAATAACTCAAATTTTTTTAGTAACGATAATGTTCTGTTTTAAATGGACCATTAACAGGGACTCCGATATAATCTGCTTGTTCTTTAGTTAGTTTTGTAAGTTTAACTCCTAGTTTATGCAGATGAAGCCTTGCTACTTCTTCATCCAGGTGTTTAGGTAGCATAAAAACATCAAGATCATAATCGTTATTCCATAGTTCCATTTGTGCAAGTACTTGATTGGTGAAACTGTTGCTCATAACAAAACTTGGATGACCTGTTGCATTTCCAAGGTTTACCAGGCGTCCACGTGAAAGCATGATGATACTGTGTCCATCTGGAAAAGTGAATTTGTCAACCTGTGGTTTAATGTTTACTTCTTTGATACCTGGATATTTTTCTAGTTTACTCATCTGTATTTCGTTATCAAAATGGCCAATGTTACATACTATTGCTCCATCCTTCATTTTTTCCATATGTTCAATTCGTACTACATCACGGTTGCCTGTAGCGGTTACAAAAATATCAGCATAAGATAAAGCTTCCTCAATTGTTTTAACTTCGTATCCTTCCATTGATGCTTGAAGTGCACAAATTGGATCTATTTCTGTTACAATTACTCGTGCTCCAAAACCACGCATTGATTGACAGCATCCCTTTCCAACATCACCGTATCCGCAGACTACAACGACTTTACCTGCTACCATTACATCTGTTCCACGTTTTATTCCATCCGCAAGACTCTCTCGGCATCCATAAAGATTGTCAAACTTGGATTTAGTTACACTATCATTAACATTGAATGCTGGAAACAACAATTGATTGTTTTTCTTCATATGATAAAGCCGGTGAACACCCGTTGTGGTTTCCTCAGATACACCATTGATGTCTTCTGCTACATTATGCCAATGATCTGGATCTTTATCATAAATGATTTTTAACCTTTTTACAAGCTCCTGGAAATCTTCTCCCTCTTCAGAATAATCTTTGTCGAAAAGCTCTGGTTTTTCCTCGAATTCATAACCTTTATGAACCATAAGAGTTGCATCACCGCCATCATCCACGATCAAATTGGGTCCTTTTCCATCACCGAAATCTAAAGCTCTGTAGGTACACCACCAGTATTCTTCTAGATTTTCGCCTTTCCATGCAAAAACCGGTGTTCCTGTATCCGCTATTGCTGCAGCGGCATGATCCTGTGTACTAAAAATATTACAAGATGCCCATCGAACGTCGGCTCCGAGTTCTTTTAGTGTTTCAATTAGAACCGCGGTTTGTATAGTCATATGTAGACTGCCAGTAATCCTTGCATCTTTGAGTGGTTTACTTGATCCATATTTCTCACGAATTGCCATTAAACCCGGCATTTCTTGTTCAGCAATATCAAGTTCTTTACGACCATATTCTTTAAGACTCATATCTTTAATTTTATAATTTTTTGTTTCTGCATCCATAATTTTTTTTCACCTCGATTTATTCTCCTTTAAGAATCATTTTAGCATCTACCACGCAATAGTCGTTTTCATAGATAAAAACTGGGTTAAGATCCATCTGATCCAAATGTTCTATTAAATCATCACCCAATTTTGAAACCTTCATAAGAAGATCTATTACTTTTTGTTTATCTGCTTTAATATTTCTAAAACCTTCTAGAAGTTTTTTACCCTTTACTTCCTCAATCATTTCATGGGCATCATAATCATCAATTGGAACCACTCGAAAACTTACATCCTGATAAAGCTCAGTATAAATGCCACCCACGCCTACCATGATGCTAAGTCCAAAAGTTGGATCCTGAATAAGACCAATAATTACTTCTACACCAGATTCGACCATTTCATCAACTAAAAGATTCTCTTTGGGAAAACGTTTCTTAAAATCTTTAACATATTTGCGTAGTTCCTTCTTTGAAGAAATATTAAGTTTCACACCATCTACATCTGTTTTATGAAGAATTTCACCACTGCAAACTTTTAAAGCAACCGGGAAACTAATATCTAAATCATCAAGATCACTTTCATCAAAGATAACTTTGTAATTAGTAGTTTTAATATCATATTCTTGAAGCAAATCTTTTACCTCGTTTTCAGCAAGATTTTTTTTGTTTTCAATAATTTTTTTTACTTTTCGATTCATAAAACAAAAACACTTCTTATTCCTTATTTTCCCTTTTTAGTCGTTTTCCTTCCATGTAAAGTCCATACATAGATCGAGCAGTACGCCAGCTAGATGGATAAATAGGAACACCCGCAGATTTCAAATCCCATACCAGATCTTCAAATTCTTTACCTCCAACCCATGTACCAAGAATCGGTTTCTGATGAGTCTCATGAAGACGTCTCTCACGAATCATCTTTAGAATCGCTCCTGTAAACTCACGAGGACGAGCATAACCTCCATGAACACTTGCTACTATTATACCATCAATATTAGGATCCTCAAGTAGTGCTTTAGTAGTTGCTTCATACCGGTAAAAACCTGCATCAGCGACTAAATCCACTGGATTATTTGGTTTAACAAGGTCTGGAAGGATTTTATCAATCTTTTTTTCTGTCTCCTCTGAAAGTTTTGGAACCACTAGATCATTTGCTTCACAAGCATCAGTAAGAAGTATCCCAAGACCACCGCCATTGGTAATAATTCCAACACGGTTTCCTTTCATAGCCGGCTGACCAGCTAATCCTCGAGCCATATCAAAAAGTTCTACTACATCACGACATCGAATACCACCTGCTTGATGAATCGCAGCACTATACATCCGATCACTACCCGCCATACTACCAGTATGACTACTAGCAGCACGTGCTCCAGCACTACTACGACCAGCTTTCACAACAAGTACTGGTTTATTACAAGCCTTTATCGCATTCATAAACTCCCGACCATCTTTAACAGCTTCAATATAAAGACCTATAACTTTTGTATCGGGGTCTTTACTAAAATAACGGATAAGGTCATCATCATCGATATCCAACTTGTTTCCAACACCGATAATCTTAGAGACACCAACAAACTCATTATTGGCCAAGTAAATCATACCAATACCCAAGGCTCCACTCTGACTAATAAGTGAAAGATTACCCTTACGAGGTACACCAAAAACAAAAGATGCATCCAAATTATCAGAAGCATTCTTATAACCCATAGTGTTAGGTCCAAGAACACGGATTTTACTACCTTTTATTATATCCTTAATCTCCTGCTCCATATCGTGGTTACCGACTTCACTAAAACCCGAGGAAATAATAATAGCGTTTTTGACTTTTTTTTCCACACAATCCTTCATAACAGAAGCTACAATTTTAGCGGGAACGGAAACAAGTACAAGATCAAGTTTTTCTGGTACATCTGTAACTTTTTTGTAACATTTTAAACCAAGTATTTCTTCTTCATTTGGATTAATAGGATACAGATTACATTGATAATCAGAAATAAGTATATTTTTTAGAGCTGCATGACCGATTTTACGTGAATCCTTAGAAGCACCAACAACTGCGATACTTTTCGGTTTAAAAAAACCATCAAGCGAAGCATTTATCATAAAATATTTCACATCTAATAATCTATTTATTTCTTTTATCGACAACACGTTTAGCTTTTAAACCTTCCTGAATAATACTATTAGGCTCCAAAACTCTTACACGTGGAGTGAAAACAATAACGTTTTTAATCTCATTTTTCAAAACAGTACTAAGTTTTTCAGAGTCAACTTTACTAAGAGGTTTTTTAGTCTCAACCTCAACAGTCAACTGATCCTGATCATTCTCAGTTGTAATAATCATACGCCAGTTGCCACCAACCAATGGTTTTTTCATCAAAGCTGATTCAACCTGACCGGGGTAAATGTTTGTACCCCGGATGATAAGCATATCATCAGAACGAGCCTTAATCGTGGTATGTTTAACATGAGTACGACCACATTCACAAACCTCCTGATCAAAAAGCCTAGATAGATCACGAGTACGATAACGAAGTAGTGGCATACCCGTCTTAGTAAGAGTCGTTATAACTAATTCTCCTTCTTCTTCCCTATCAACTGGTTCCAAAGAAACTGGATCGATACATTCCACCAAAAAGTGATCCTCCCAAAGATGAAGGCCGTTATGCTGATCACAATCCGTTGAAACACCAGGGCCACACATCTCAGTTAGACCATAGATATCATGCACATCCATATCCCAGGCATCCTGAATACGTTTCTTAAGACCAGGTGTAAACATCTCCGCACCAAACAAACCATTACGAACCTTCAAATCAGATTTTGGATCCAAACCCATCTCTTTTGCAACCTGACCCAGACGAACAACATAAGAAGCCACACCAGAAATAAAACTAGTCCCATAATACTTCATAAGATTAAGCTGACGTTCAGATTGGCCCTTACCAGTAGGTATAACCAAGGCTCCAACACGTTGTGCACCATAATGAAAACCAAAAGCACCAGTAAAAGTACCATATGGGATAGGATTCTGAAAAACATCTTTTTTAGAAAGACCTGACATAGAAAGACACCTGGCCATCACCTCACTCCAAACATCAATATCACGATGAGTATAACAAGCAGTAACAGGAACGCCGGTAGTACCAGAAGAGGCATGAAGTTCGACACAATCATCTAAGTTTGTTGCCATCATATTAAAAGGCATATTCTCCCGAAGATCATCCTTAGTCGTAAAAGGAAGCTTAGTAACATCATCCAAAGTTTTAATATCATCAGGTTTCAAATCAAGCTCTTTAAACTTTCTTTTATAAAAACTAACATTATCATAAACACAATGAACAGTTTCCCTCAAACGTTTCAACTGTAAATCCCTTATTTTATCACGAGATAAAGTCTCCAATTTTTCATTAAACATGTAATCCATAAAACAATTGTCTCCCAACCAGTTGAAACACTGATATATATTAAAATATTTTTGTTAAAAAAAAATTAAAAAAAGAAAAAAAGTTTAGGTAAAAGTTACAAAACTATAATCTTTAGTAACAACTTTACCATTTTGATCAACTACTTCAACATGCCATTGTATTTCTTCTCTTGGTGGTAAAGGCATCAAAGTTGCATTAAATATTCCACTTGTTACATCATTATATGTTACATTATGGTTTGTCGATGAATTGATGTATTCGCCAGAGATTGTTACATCAAATGTATCATTTTCAGCATCAGTAACATTTACTGATACATATGCACAATCTCTTGGAATCCTTTTTGCTTCATCTTCAGGAAAAGCTTCAGATATTTCGGGTCTTTTATTATCTAAACCAATGTTCTCTTCGATGATTTGCAAATCTTCAGCTGACAAAGGAGAAAATTTTGATAATAATTCATATTCTGCTAATATCTCTTCAGCCCAGTCAAATCCATTTTTCCATTTTTCAGGAGAAAGGAAATTTGGAAATACTTTTTGAATTAATCTTGGCTTGAATACCATTCTCTGAAATACATCTTCATAACTTTCATCTGTATATCTGCTCGGCTCCGTTTGAAAAATACCACTAACGGCTAACATTGCCGCAATTTTTACAGCAGGTAAAGTTAATTCTGCTGGCCAGATACCTTCATTAATTAATAAATTTAAGACAAAACCGGCTCCTCCTAAAATAAGTCCTCCTAAAACTCCATTTTTCCAAGTACCCGTCCATTTTTGTTGGGTGTTTGTAAAAGTAAGCATCATTGATTCAGTTGTAGATTTTGGTCCACTTTTTCTGACATTAAATTTAAGATTTTCGCTCCTTTGTTGCCCTCTTGAATCTGTAACTGTCAGTTTTAATGAATAATCTTGAGAAGTATAGATGTCTTTTATAGGTATATCTACTATTTTGCCGCTGTAATAAAATTCTGGTACCTTTTTTTGTGGAGGAAAAGTCCCTGGGACTTTATATTCATAACTTGTTAAGGTCCAATTATAAGATACTATTTCGTCTCCATCTGGATCATTTGCAAAAGCTTCTACGGTGTAGAAGCTTTCAGGCATGCTTTTAAAGAAAGGATTCAATAATCCTTTATCAACAAGCCATCGGTAATGATTTCCTGCCCAATTATCAATATTTAAAAATAAATCAAGAAAATGTTCTATCCAAAAGTTATATGGCCTCTGAGGTTGATCAGTATCTATCTCAATCGAAACAGTTGGTTTTTGATTCTCTTTTGCTAAAACTGTTAAACTGTCGGTTTTTTTATTTCCATTTTTATCTTCAATAGTCAAAGTACATTCATATGTTCCATTTTTATCATAAACCGCTGATGGCTCTCTTTCCGTTGAAGTATTTCCATTTCCAAAATCCCATTTGTATTTTACGTTCTCTTCAGTGTTGGTTATCAAAGAAGTATAGTTTACCTCTAAAGGTACAGTTCCTTCCATGGGATCAGCAAAGATTTTTACTGATGCATCATCGGCTTCTCCGTTTAAATTTTCTAAAGCATAAGTTACTACTACAGCTATTGTTGCTGAAATAATTATAGCTACGACTAATATACTTAAATATTTGTTATTGCCCCCTTTCATTGTTTATCACAATTATAATTATGTTTTATATTGTATTTAGAATTTATGAAATATTTTATTACAAAATAATTAATATTATAATTATAATAACATTGATTTAAAAATGGCATCAATAAATCTATTTATTGTTAGGATGATAACAATCTGATTTTTTTCTTATAAAAGACATGTTTCAAACCATAAGTAAAAATTTAAATATCCTTGTTTTTGTTTAACAAAAAGCTTTAAATAAAGAACCCTTCTTCCATTCCTTTCACAGATTTAATATTTAACAGGGTGAAAATAGAAAAATGGCAAAAAGCGTATATGAACATATACGAGAACAATGGAAACAACCAGATACCTCATATATGTCTCCTCAACAACAAAGACTTATAAAATGGAGACGTGAAGAAAACTTTACAAGAATCGAAAGACCAACTAGACTTGATAGAGCTCGATCATTAGGTTACAAAGCTAAACAAGGATATGTGATGGCTAGAGCACGTGTAAGAAAAGGAAGTCTACGTAAACATAAAATCCGTGGTGGTCGTAAACCATCAAAGATGGGTATCAAAAAAATTACTATGGCAAAAAGTATTCAAAGGATCGCAGAAGAAAGAACAGCTAAACATTATCCTAATATGGAAATTCTTAACTCTTACTGGGCGGGGGAAGACGGAAAACATCATTACTATGAAGTAATAATGGTTGATCCGGTTCATCCAGCTATCATGAATGATCCAAAGATAAACTGGATTTCAAATGTTAAACATAAAAGACGAGTACTACGTGGAAAAACAAGCGCGGGTCAAAAAGGACGAGGGCTTCGACATAAAGGAAAAGGTGCTGAAAAAATCCGTCCAAGTGTCAGAGCCAACTCCGGAAAAGGAAAATAAAAACACAATCTTTCTTTTTTTTATCTTACAACCATCACAGGTTTATGAGCATACTGAACTACTTTATTAGCTACGCTACCAATCCTGTAAGGACCAATTTTACTTTCCCCACGGCTTCCAAGAACAATAACATCGACTCTTAAACTGTTTGCAATATCAATTATTTTAGCAGCAGCGTCTCCCTTTTCTACGATACCTGTTATTTTGAAATCACTGACACCAACGTCTTTTATCACATCGTCAATCATTCTTTTTGCTTTGTTTTTAAGATCTCTGTAAATAGTTTCATCGATAAAAGATTCATCTGATGGAGTAGGAACTACTGCTAAAAGAATCAATTCTCCATATTCATCAAGCATAAGAATAGCACGATTAAGTGCTTGCTCTGATCCTTCGGATCCATCAAAACCTACTAAAATCTTGTTCATAAAAAAAACCTTATTTTTTTCTCCAAACAGCGCCGTCAGAGGTATCCTGAATTTCAAAACCTATTCTTTCTAGACTATCACGTATTTCATCAGCTTTATTCCATTCTTTACGAAGACGAGCTTCTTCTCTAAGTTGAAGAATCCTATTCATCAACACATTGATATCTTCTGTTTCTTCGACATTTCCATTAAATTTAACAATAATTTCTTTAAGTTTGTCAATGGTTTCCTTATCTTTATTTGTTTCACTTTTCTTTTTAGGTTCTTGAAATAAAGTAAGTGTTTTACCCATCACAACTAATGCTTCTAAACCATGTTTACAAAGTGATTTATTGATTTTATTTTCTGCTTTTTCGATATATCGGTTGCTTTTATTAACAAAATCAAAAAGGACTGCTACAGCTTGAGGAGTATTAAAATCATCATCCATTGCTTGTTCAAATTTTTCTTTAAACTCGTTGACATCTTCAAGATAGTCTTTATCTAAACTATTCATACTTTTTTGAGTGATTTCTTTTTCAGCACCTTCAGAAAAATTTTCAAGTTTTTCTTTCAGACGATAAATACGATTTAGACCCTTTTCAGAGTTTTTAAGTGCCTGTTCACTAAAATCAGGGGGACTACGATAATGAGCTTGTGCAAAAAAGAAACGAATGATTTCTGAATCCCATTTTTCTAAAAGATCTCTTATGTTTACGATGTTTCCAAGAGATTTACTCATTTTTTCTCCATCGACAGTCAAAAGACCGATATGCATCCAGAATTTTGCGAATTGTTTATCTGTTGCTGCTTCGGCTTGCGCTATTTCGTTTTCATGATGGGGAAACCGAAGATCCATTCCGCCTCCATGGATATCAAATGGTAAACCAAGATATTTACTGCTCATAGCAGAACATTCTATATGCCAACCCGGACGACCTTTTCCCCATGGGCTATCCCAAGCAGGTTCGCCTGTTTTAGCTTTTTTCCAAAGGGCAAAATCTAAGGGACTTTGTTTTTTTTCTCCAGGTTCAATTCGCGCTCCTGCTTTCATTGCTTGAACGTTTTGACCAGAAAGTTTACCATACTCAGGGAATTTTTCAACAGAAAAATAAACATCTCCGTCTGCTTCATACCCATAGCCTTTCTCTATTATCTCCTTTATCATTTGAATCATATCATTTATGGTTTCTGATGCACGCGGGTATTTATCGGCTCTACGGATCCCAAGACTATCAAGGTCTTGTAAACATCTATCTGAAAATTTTTTTGAATATTCTAATGCATCTATTCCTTTTTCATTGGCAGCATTGATTATTTTATCATCTACATCTGTAATGTTTTGAACGTATTCTACGTCATATCCTTTGTATTCGAAAAAACGTCTGATCATATCAAAAGCAAAATATGTTCTT
This sequence comes from uncultured Thermoplasmatales archaeon, assembly GCA_964391965.1. GTDB lineage: Archaea > Thermoplasmatota > E2 > DHVEG-1 > DHVEG-1 > JAZKSG01. Next base: position 11,602 of record CAYMOC010000018.1, read on the forward strand.
GCATGGCCGATATGTGCATCGCTATACACGGTCATACCACAAACATACATTCTTACTTTACCGTTTTTTTGTGGTTGAAATTCTTCTTTTTCTCTTGTGAGGCTATTGTAGATTTTTATTACCATTTTTTGTTCACACATCATGTAAAATATCTTGTTATTGTTTTAATTGCAAATTGAGAGTATGATATATATTTTTCTGAAAATTATTAATTTTTTTTATATTATCTTATTTGTAAAACCTTTGTTTTTTAACAAAAAATGGTTTTATATAAAAAAAGAAATTTTTATTTTTTGTTTTAATAGTAACTAAGAAGAAAAATACTTCAATTTCAACTTTTTTTACCCAAAATAATTTAAATATATAATATGTATTCCATGAAAAATTGGATATGGGTAGGCGTTAATAATTTATGAAAACTACTTTTAGTATAATCAAGGCAGATATCGGAGGATGGCCGAGCCATGCCAAAGTGCATCCTGCACTTGAAGAAATCGCTCGTCGTAGACTCGTAGATGCACGTAGAGAAAATCTTATCATGGATTTTTATGTGACTCATTGTGGAGACGATCTTGAGCTTATCATGACTCATAAAAATGGTGTTGATGCAAAAGAAGTACATCAACTTGCTTGGGAAACCTTTTGTGAAGGAACTGAGAAAGCACGTGATCTTGGACTTTATGGTGCAGGTCAGGATTTACTTTGTGATGCATTTTCAGGTAATGTTCGTGGTATGGGTCCAGGTATTGCAGAGATGGAGTTTACAGAAAGAAAAGCAGAACCAGTTGTTGCTTTTATGATGGATAAAACAGAATCTGGTGCTTTTAACTACCCAATTTATAAAATGTTTGCAGATCCATTTAACACAGCAGGTCTTATTATAGATCCAAGTCTTCATGATGGATTCGTGTTCGATGTATGGGCTATCAAAGAACACAAAAATGTGATGCTTAACACACCAGAGGAAATGTATGATTTACTTTCATTAATTGGTGCGAAAAGTCGTTTTGTGATAAAACATGTTTACCCAAAAAAAACTTCAAAACTTCCAAATGATGAACCAGTAAGTGTTATTTCAACAGAGAAACTCTATCAGATCGCAGGGGAACATGTTGGAGAAGATGATCCTGTTGCAGCGGTTAGAGCTCAATCAGGTCTTCCAGCACTTGGTGAAATCCTTGAAGCTTTTAGTGTAGGGCATCTGGTATCTGGATGGATGAGGGGAAGCCATAATGGACCATTGATGCCAGTTGCTGTAAAAGATGCACAATGTACCCGTTTCGATGGACCACCAAGAGTTACAGCACTTGGTTTCCAACTTAAAAAAGGAAAACTAACAGAACCAGTTGATCTGTTTGATGATCCTGCTTTTGATATTACACGTAGAAAATCTCAAGAAGTGATGGATTATATGAGAAGACATGGTCCATTTGAACCACACAGACTCCCCATGGAAGACATGGAGTACACGACTCTTCCAAAAGTAATGGAAAAACTTGGCACCCGCTTCAAAAAAGTAAAAGAATAAAAAAAAATCTTTTTATCTTTTTTTCCTCCTTTAACTTTAAATATTAAAAGCCTATTCAGTGGTTACTTAAAATCAAAGAATTTAAATATTTGTTTAACTAAGGTGTAAAAATATTATGGCACGAATGCATGCACGTCGGAAAGGAAAGTCGGGTTCAAAAAAACCATCAGCTAGAACAAAACATCCAGATTGGAGTGCTCTAAAACCAAGAGAAGTAGAATCACATGTTTTAGATTTGGCTAAAGAGGGACATTCCACTAGTGAAATAGGTCTTATATTAAGGGATCAATATGCGATACCTGATATAAAAATAGCTACTGGTAAAAAAGTCTCAAAAATACTTGCTCAGAATAATATACAATCTGAATTTCCAGAGGATCTTAAAAATTTGATACAAAGAGCATTAAAAATCAGAGAGCATCTTGAAGGTAACAAAAAAGATATCTCAAATAAAAGAGGCCTTCAGCTTACTGAATCAAAAATCCGTCGTTTAACAAAATACTATCATTCTCAAAAAGTTCTTCCTGAGGGTTGGAAGTATAGTCCTAAACAAGCAAAACTTATGTTTGATTAAATTCAAACAATTATTTTTTTTAAATATTTTTTTTAAGATACAAAAATTTTATATAACGATAATATATTAAAAAATTTTTATAAATAGGTGAATATAAGATGAAATTAAAAACAAAAATACTAACAACAGTTTTGATAACCTTGATGCTGTCACTAACTTTTTCATCAGTTATCAGTGCACAAAGCATAACCCAAGAAAAAACAGAATCAAACATAGACATTGTAGCCAACGAAGAAACACCAAAAGAAAGCTTTTTCATACCGAGATTAATCGTTGCATCAATAATAGTAAATCATGGTTTCGAAATAATAAGCGCTGAAGCAGATCAAACCCAGGCAGATGAAAACGGAACAATGTATGTTGGAAACGTTGTAATAAAAGGAAAAATGACAGGAGACTCATACGGTTACGCATGCTCCTACATTGCAAACAAAATAGGCAACCGTTTACTAAACATGGGTAAAGACCCTTCATTTCTACCAGGGTGGTATAATTTTGAAGGAGAATTCACAATAAAAGCAAAAATGTTCTATCTAAGTAATTATGTCGAAGCAGAAGGCGCTCCAGCAGTCATGGTTGGTTTCGGATTCTTTGTAAGAATAACAAACTAAAAAAAACTTTTTTCTCTCTTTTTTTATACCTTATTTCCACAATATGGACAAACCTTTGAATCAAAAGGAATAACTCTTCCACAATAAAAACAAGACTTAGTAAAATTCTTCACATTATCTTTATCATCTTTCTTAGACATTTTCTTAATAAAAAATATTATAACAACAATAATAACGACTCCTATAATGATCATCACACCACAACACAATAATGCAAACTCATCGCTAAACCAATCATTAACAGGTCCTCTCCAAGATATCTCAATATTTTCATCAGATGACCAATCTGTAAGATTCTTTGATGCAATTACATAATCTCCTTTCTCTCTAACATAAAATCCAGAGATACCACCTGTGTAAAGACTATTTTTAATTCTGAAACTAAAATTTGCATATTTTAACGAATTATTCCAACTACTTCCAGTCTCACTAAGATACCTGCAAGAATATTGTGTGTAATCAGATTTTTTTATGTCGTTAACTGTATCAGTAAGTAAATAACGTGCATTAATAGTGATTAACTCATTTCCCTTAAAAGTTAGATTAAAACTTACTGCATCATTAATAATAGTGCCATTCAACCTTAAATCATAGCCAATCTTGTTATATGATATTTTTATTCCATTTTTTCTTATCTGTAACTCTGAAGGAATATCAACAAATGGTAAAATTATCGTCTTTGTCACAGTCTCATTTTTTTTGTTTCTAAAAACATAATCTGCATCAACTTCTGCATCATCGCTATCATCAATAGTATAAATTACTTCTTCAGAAAAAAACTCTATACTTCCATTATAACTATGATTCATTGGAGAGGAACCATGTTTTGGAACCGGTAAAGGATTTGCTGAACTTAATAAATTCAATGAACTAAAACATAAAACTACAGTAATTGCAACAAATAAGATTTGTTTTTTCATCCCAACCAATCCTAAAATTATAACCTTATCAAAAATCAACTAAGGGATTTATTTAAATTTCGCTTAACAATTTTTTTTGAATAGTTATCTTTTTTAGAAAGCTTTGCTTTTCTCGTTCTCAATTCATGTTAGAAAAACTACAAAAATTAAACACAAAAGCATCAAAAAAAATTTTGTCATATCCTGAAAACACAAAAATACGTGTTATCTCTCATTATGATGCAGATGGAATAACCGCTGCAGCAATAATCTGTAAATGTTTAAAAAGAGCAGGTTTTAATTTCCACTGTTCTCTTATGAGAAACCCTTTTTATCAAGGTCTTGAAAAAGTTAAAAAAGAAAAAAATGAACTAATAATTTTTTCTGATTTAGGAAGCGGTCAAATAGATTTTATCGAAAAAATGGATGCTGACTGTATAATCCTTGATCATCATCAACCAATACAAGAAGAAACAAAAGAAAAAATCATTCAGATTAATGCTAACATAGTTGGTTTTAATGGAAATTATGATGCCTGCGGAGCATCAATGACTTACATGTTTGCCAAATCCTTAGATAAAAAAAACAAAGATCTATCCTGCTTAGCACTCACTGGTGCAACTGGTGATAAACAATATATCGGTGGTTTAACTGGTCTAAATAAAATTGTTTTAGATGAAGCATTAAAACAAAAAGTTGTAGAAAGTTTTAATGGTATAAAACTAGCTGGTGAAACACTTTATGATGCATTGTTTTACAGTGTAGATCCTTTTTATCCAGGTGTATCAGGAGACTCAAAAGGCATTAAAAAAATGCTTGAAAAATTAAGTTTATCTGAGGATCAAAAAATTGAGGATTTAAAAGATGATGATTTCAAAAAAATTAATTCATATCTGGTTCTTTTATTGATTAAAAAAGGTGTTGAAAAAAACATTCTTGACACCGTGGTTAGAGATCGTTATATTTTTAAAAAATTTGATTTGGAACTAGAGTTTTTAGCTGATGTACTGGATTCTTGTGGAAAAAATGATTTCCGTAGTCTAGGTTTATCTGCTTGTTTAGGTGATTCTAATTCTCTTGAGAAAGCTTTAGAGGTTTCTAAAAATTTTAAAACACGGATTCTTGAAGAACTTTTAAAACTTGAAAAAGAAGGTGCAACTGAGAAGAAAAGTTTTAGATATTTCTACAGCGGCGGTTCATCTATTGGTGGTGTTGTTTGCGGTTCAGCTGTTAACTATGTTTTTGATAACACAAAACCTTTATTTGCAATACGGAAAAACAAAGAAGAGCTTCATATATCATGCAGAGGTAATCAAAAACTTGTGAAAAATGGGCTGGATCTTGGAGCGGCGATGAAAGAAGCAGCTGACAAAATAACTGGTCACGGTGGCGGTCATGCTATAGCTGCTGGTGCAACAATTGATTCAAATGATGAAGAAAAGTTTTTAGAAACAATAGATGATATAATATTTAAACAACTAAAAAAATGATTTTTTTATGAAAATTGAATGTGAAATAAGTCTGTGTTATGATTCTAAAAAAAAAGCAGAACAAGTTTTTGAATCTGTTAAAGTAGATGATTTTGATTTTGTCAGATCATCTGTTCAAAAATGTTGTTTGAAAGCCAAAATACAGGCTGAGAGTATTTCTTCGCTTTTGCATACCTTGGATGATTATCTTTCTTGTGCGGGTGTTGCTGAAGATATTGTGGATAAAAATTAATAACTTATTATTCTTTCAGGTGTCCTTGATTAGGTTTATGAAATTTGATTTAAAAGTAGAACTCGTGTTCAGCTCTGACATCGCAGAATTTAAAAAAGATGTTGAGGATTTTATTTCTGAGTATAGTGAAACAAACTTTGAAAACAAAGAACTAAATTTTGAAAACATTGATATCAAAAAAGATAAAATAGTTTTAAACATTGTTTCAAAAGGTCAAGAACGCCCTCATAATATTCTTCTTAATCTTAAAAACAATATCGCTAAACATTTTGGAAAAAAACATCATATCGGAGTACGGAATATAAACATAAAAAATTATGTTATCGGGTTTGAACTTGAAAAAAAACCATTACACAAAACCAGTATTCCTTTTGCAGATCTTGAGTTCGAAGATCAACATGTTAAATTAACTGTTTCAGATGTTGATGAAGAATTTTTGCAGAAAAACTATATTGACCGGATGATAAAACGAGTTGTTGAAAAAGTTGAAGATCAGTATTATGAAGGCAAAGGTGAGTTTTGGAAACTTATCTGGGAGTCTGGAGTTAAAAAACCTGTTTGGACAAAAGATCCTACTGAGGAGATGATTAAACTTGGATGGCTTAAACAAGGGCCAACAAAAGGTAAATGGTTTTATCGCCCTCAAGCAGCAGCTGTTTTAAAAACTATGGAGAAAATAGCGGTTGAGGAAATACTTAAACCATTGGGTTTTCAGGAAATAATTGAGTCTCATATTGTTCCTTTTGATATATGGCTTAAAACAGGTCATATGGAGGGTATGCCGGGGGAGTTCTATTACGTCTGTGAACCCAAAACCCGGGATACAGAAAAATGGGAGCAGTTTGTTGATATAGCTAAAATAACAAAAGAAATACCCATAGATGAACTAGAAAAAAATGTATCACTTCCAAACAGTGGTATCTGTTATGCTCAATGCCCTATGATTTATTGGTCTCTTAAAGGCAAAACCATATCTGAAGATAGCTTACCTGTTCTTCTTTTTGATAAAACCGCGGTTTCAGGACGTTATGAATCTGGTGGGCGTCATGGTATAGAACGAGTAGATGAGTTTCATCGACTTGAACCAGTTTATATTGGCACACGTGAGCAACTACTTGAACTAAGGGAAAAAATGCTAAAACAGTATAAGCATGTGTTCAACGATATTTTTGATCTAGAGTGGCGTATGGCCTGGGTAACTCCCTGGTATATGCAACAAGCAGGGGAGCATGGTGAAACCACTCAGGATTGCGGAACAATTGATTTTGAAGCATATATGCCATATCGAGGGGATCGTAAAAAATCCGAATGGTTAGAATTTCAGAATCTTAGTATCATTGGTGAGAAATACGTAAAAGCATTCAACATCAAAGCACAAAAAAGCCTGCTTTGGAGTGGTTGTTCTGGTATTGGACTTCAACGGTGGGCAACAGCGTTTCTTGCTCAGAAAGGACTTAATCCAGAAAGTTGGCCTGAACGTTTTAGAAAATATTTAGACAAAATCCCTGAAGGAATCAAGTTTTTATAAAATAATTATTCTTGTAGGTTAGATGAGAAATGAGTAAAAACAAAGATTTACAGGAATACAAAAAAAAGTATAATATGTTCCGTCATCATGCATGGGCGGGATCAGTTTTACTAGCGCTTTTATTAGCGATAAAAACTCTTAATATCATCGATTTTAGTGGTTTTATACTTGCATTAATAGGAGCTGTTTTAATAGTTTATACTTTAACAGCTGTTTTTTTTTACTTACCGTTATAGCTCTGGTTTAAAAACAGAATCTGTAACAAAAATAATACAAAATTCTGATGATTTTGAAAAAGAAAGATTAAAACTTGAAAAAAACTGGTCTGAAAAAATAAATAAAAAAGAGAAAAAATTTTATAAAGATAAAGCTAAAAACGAAAAGAAAGACGAAAATGAGTAAAACCTTTTAAATAATGACTGTATCACACACGCAATAATTATGGCTAAAAAAAGAAAAGATCTTGATGAGGAAGAAGACGAACCATTTAAGATTCCAAAGTTTGACAAAGAAGAATATGTAAAAGAACAAAGAAGAAACATTAAAGCCTATTACATATCACTTGCTTTTGGTCTACTTATAGCTGTAATCTCAGCTGGTTTTTTCATTCTTTTAGAAGGAAACAGCATGAGATGGCCTCTTGTTTTATTATTTGGATTTCTCACCGGTTCATGGCTCAGATACCTTTATTTAAAACTAAATATTGATACTGGTGATTTTGACAAAAAAACATGGTTTGGTAACTATGCAATCTATTTCTTCACATGGCTTGTTATACTTATTGTACTAATTAATCCACCAGTATATGATTCAGAACCACCAAAAATTGAACTATCAGTTTTACCGGATTATCAGGAAATCGGCGGTGATGTATTACTGGTTGCAAAAATAAGTGATAACTCTGGTGTAGATAAGGAAGATATAACTCTAAAAATTGATAATGAAACAATTCCGACAGATGATTTTGAATTTATAGAAAACAAGATTTTCAAGTATGTTCATGAATGCCCAGATTCTTTATCTGAAAATGAAACTAAAACCTATGATTATGAACTCACTGTAAAAGATAAAAATGGTTTAGAATCCGATCCAAAAACAGGTACATTTACTTATAGTAATGATGCAATAACTTTAGCTTCAACAGAAGGAAAAGTGGGTCCAGGAGATGCTATAAATTTTGAAATCAAAGCCAAAAATGTTTTTGATGTATACTACACAATCAACAATCGCAGTGAAAAAATATATGTAGAATATTCAAACTCTGGTTTTTATACAACTTACCCCAAGTACTGGTCCAATATAGATGAAGGTGAAAATGTAACATTGCATGTCTATGCTGTTTTTAAGAAATATTTCAAACAACCAACTGATGAACCTGAGCAACAATGGAGTATGGATAAAGTAAAAGACTATAACATTCATAATAACACAATTGAGGATACCAGCAAGTACACTTTTGAAGCAGCTTCAGATATAGAAGGAGAAACAGCACCGGGTTCAAATTCTATTAATAAAAAGAAAATTTTTGTATCAGTTCCAGGTTTTGAACTAATAATACTAGTTGCATCACTCGTTATCGCAATAATTATTCACAAACGACGTAAAAGAAAATAGTGTATGTTAGATATCAATTATGAAAAATAATAATCCTCTTTCAGATTTCTGTAAAGAACTTAAAAAAGGTTTTAAACCTAAAAAAATCGATCTTTCTAAACCTGTTAAAGCCTGGTCTGAAAAAGATGTGTTAAACGGCGAAATTGTTGATGCTTTTGTAATAATCTTTCAAACACGTGGTTGCTCATGGGCTTTAAATTCAGGATGCAGCATGTGCGGTTATTTCAATGACAGCAGTTTTTCAAAAATAGATGAAAAACTACTACTCAAGCAATTTGAAAAAGCTATGGAAAAATACAATGATGAACCAATTGTTAAAATTTTTACATCCGGTAGTTTCCTTGACAAGCATGAAATACCAAAAAACATTCAAAATAAAATAATTAAAAATCTTTTTAAAAAAACAGAAAAAGTCTCAGTTGAATCTAGACCTGAATATGTTACAAATGAAGTTTTAGAGGATATAAAAAAACTTAGTGGTTCAAAAATTTTTGAAGTAGGAATAGGTCTTGAAACAGCTAATGATTTCATACGAGAAAACTGTGTCAACAAAGGTTTTAGTTATAATGATTTTAAAAAAGCTTCAGATCATCTAAAAAACTATGATTTTAGTCTTAAAAGCTATGTTCTTGTAAAACCACCTTTTATAACAGAGAAAGAATCAATTAAAGACTGTGTGGAAACCATCGATAAAATAAAAAATTTCACAGATATAGTATCTCTTAACCCAGTTAATGTTCAAAAAAACACAGTAGTTGATTTTCTTTGGAAAAGACATCAATACCGTCCACCATGGCTTTGGAGTGTCACTGAGATTTTAAAAGAAAGCCATAAAAACATCAATGATGAAAAAGTTTTACTAAAATGCGATATCGCTGGCGGTGGAAACATACGTGGTGCTCATAATTGTCAAAAATGCGATAAAAAATTTTTAAAATCAATACAAATTTTTTCTTTAAAACAAGATCCATCTGTTTTTGATAATCTATCTTGTGAATGTAAAAATAAATGGAAAGATCAACTAGAACTAGAAGATTTGAGTTTCGGATCAATAATTGATATACGGTGAATAAAAAAGTGAAAGTAAAAAAGGATGAAACAATCGTTTTAGTAGATGAAAAATATCGCAAATATCTTATTAATACATCTCAAAAAACAGATAAATACAAAGGAGTAGGCGTTGTTGATCCAAAAATTTTTATTGGAAAAAAATATGGTGCAACTTTTGAGCTTGGTAACAAAAAATTCTATATTTTTCATCCTTCTCTTATGGATAAACAACAAGGTCTAAAAAGACGTGCTCAAATTATTCTACCTAAGGATGCTGCTCAAATAATTATAAATTGTTCGATAACACCTGGATCAAAAGTACTTGAAGCAGGAATCGGATCAGGTGCCCTTACAACCACTCTTGCAAGCATCGTAAAACCTGATGGTAAAATAATTTCATATGACAACCGACAAGAATTTATTGATCATGCTTTTAAAAATATTAAAACAGCTGAACTTGAAAACTTTGTTGAAACAAAACTTAAAGATGTAACTCAAGGTATTGATGAAACAGATCTTGATGCAGTAATCCTTGACATTCCTAATCCTTGGGATGCAGTAAAACATGCCTGTAACTCGTTAAAACCTGGGGGATACTTATGTTGTTACTCTCCTCTTACAACCCAGGTTCAAAACAATGTTTTAGAAATAAAAAAACACAATTTTATCGAAATCAAAACCTTTGAAAACCTTCAAAGAGAAATGATTGTATCTGAAAAAGGAATCCGACCAAGTTTTGATATGCTAGGACACACTGGTTACTTGACTTTTGCAAGGAAAACAAAATAATTTTTTTTTTAGATTTGTATTAGATTTAGATCTCCATCATACATATCTATCATATGAGGGCTATTTTTTGCAAAATCACCAGATTTTCTATGTATCCATAACTGAGATATTAAGTATCCTAAAGCGGTTGAAAAAACAGTTGCAAAAATAGTGCGAAACCCTGAAAAAATTTTGTTACTATTCATAGCTTTCTTAATAAAATATGTAATCATAAATGATTCAATCAACCAGAGTCGAGATGCAATATTAATCATTGGTTTTGACCAGTTAAATGCTTCTTCAGCAGAGATAAAACCATCATTGTTTTTATCTTTACTATTTACAAACATTTTTGAATTAATTCCAAGTGATAAACTCATAGTCATTGGAAAACCAACAACTAAATCTATTAAACCTACATTATCTTCTTCTGTTAAAGCTATAAGAACTCTATTATCCTTTTTTAAATCGTTGATAATTCCTCCGCTGTAACAACAATCGAAAATAATAAACTGACCTTTAGCGTTAATAGCTGAAAACATGTTATTCAGTTCATCATCAGTTATGTAATTATGAAGAACACCATTTTCATCTCTATATGCATTGTATGGATCCATTACTTCGTCATAACCATCTTCTTCATCAAAATCTGGATTTTCGAGTGTTGACATATCAACAACTTGGCTTCCATGCCCCTGCCAAGAGAATAAAAAGACATCGTTTTCATCAACATTGTCTGCCATTTCATTAAAAGCACTTGTTATGTTTTTTATAGTTGCTTGTTCGTTTATTAAAAGAATTATGTTTTCTTCTTTCCAGTTCTCTGCTTTTATTAAATTGTTGTAAAATGTTTTTAGCTTCCATTCTTTATGAGGTGGAATAAACCTTGGTAGGTTTAATTTTGAGTCATTATATTCTGAACATGCTGCAATAATTGCATAGTATTCTGTTTCTTCATCTGAACTTGCATCCGATTTTTTGATGTTTTGATCATTATTTTGTCCAGATATCATTGGTATCGATGTAAAAATAATGCTAATTACAATTAGTAGGGTGAGTGTTTTTTTCATATCTTAAAGAAAAATTTCAACTTACTAATTATTTAAAGCTTATTATATAATTATATCCCTTTTTATATAATTTTATTGTTTAACTGATTCAAGATTTACTCCGCGTTGATTCTGATAATTCCCGCTTTTTTTATCATAAAGCTCAGAGGGAACATTCTCCATGTTTTCAAAAACGATCTGACAAAAACGATCTCCTATTGGAATCTCAAGTGATTCATCATTGGCATTAAAACAACTAAAAGTAAGTGTTCCATGAAAACCAGCATCAACCTTACCAAAAGAAGCCATTATACCTTTTCGAGCATAACTACTACGAATCCAAAGCTGAGAAGTAATCTTAGGCCCCATTTTTACAAACTCACGAGTACTAATCGCAAACCAAGACAAAGGTGGTATCAAAGCTTTTCCTTTTTTTACATGTTCATCATTTTTTTTAATAAAAACTTCCTCTATGGATAAATCATAACCATTAGGTGTAAGATTTTTTTCTTCAAAAGGTTCAATATCTAAATCCTGTGTTTTAAACGCTTTTTTAATATCATTATCTGAAAGAATACTCATAAAAAATCACTCTTTTCCTTCAATAGTTATTTTATTTATAACAATATCTTTCAATGGTTTATCATTCCTGCCAGTATCCACCTTTGAAATACTTTCTACAACATCCATACCATCAACTACTTTCCCAAAAACAGCATGTTTCCCATCAAGCCAAGGAGTAGGTTTGACAGTTATAAAAAACTGAGAACCACCCGTGTTAGGACGCCCTGTGTTAGCCATAGAAAGAACACCCTTATCATCATGTTTCAAATCAGGATGAAATTCATCCTTAATATTATAACCTGGTCCACCAAGACCAGTGCCATGAGGGCAACCAGTCTGAACCATAAAACCATCGATAACTCTATGAAAAATTAAACCATCATAAAATCCTTTCTGGGCAAGTTTAACAAAATTACCAACCGTTGATGGTACTTTATCATTAAAAAGTTCGACTTTGAAATTACCAGCATTTGTATTAAAATTCGCTATCTGATTTCCCATATTCTTTCATACTCCATTTAATAAAAATTTTTAATTTGAAGGTTCAACAACTGTGATGCTGTTTATTATCACATCATCAACCGGCCAATTCTGCATATTATACTTTGTTGTTGTTTCAACTGCTGAGATTTCCCTAACAACATTTATTCCTTCAATAGTTTGACCAAAAACTGCGTAATCTCCATCAAGACCAGATTGCTGACCATCACAAATAAAGAATTGATTAGTACCTCCAACCTTGGCTCCGGTGCTAGCCATAGAAATAGCTCCATCAGTATGAGTTAAATCCTTATGATATTCGAAATCAATGTTTCCATAAGGACTCTCCATTTTTGTCCCATTTGGATAAAAACCTCCTCCTTGAATCATGAAACCATCAATGACTCTATGAAAAACCATGCTCTTGTAAAAACTATCATTTGCAAGTTTTATAAAATTTTCAACAGTCTTAGGAGCTTTATTTTTATAAAGTTCAACAACAATAGTTCCTTTTGAAGTATTAATATAAGCCTTAGGGTTTTGATATGTAGTTTCATTATCAGATTCATTAGACCCCTCTTCATTGAAATCTTGATTGTTTATATTATCTATATTATCATTATTTTTTTCTGATTCCGGCATCAAAAACATAAAAGCTGCGGCAATAACAACCACTGCAATTATGATAACAGTTATATATAGAAACAAACTTGATTGACTATTGCTGTTTTTTTTAGCTTTAAGTTCCTGTCTTTTTTCTTTTGTAAGTTTTTTCGAAGGCATAATATCTCCCCCTAAAATACAGTACTTATAGATAAGTATTATTGAAAATATTTAAAAAAATTACTTTTAGTTACCTCCTCCCGAAGCTTTTTAATAGTGTTTTATACTGGTTATTTTTTTAATAAATAATGATTCAACAAAACACGTCAAATATTTTTCCTAAACAAAAAAAGTTTTTTCCAATAAAACAAAATAGTTCACAGAGTCTTTGCGCGTTATGTAGAGGTACAAAACTACTCTGCGGCAGGGAACGATGCCCGGTTATTGTTAGATTTCATTCTAAAAAGAAAACAGAAAAACTTACAGGTAAAACAAGAATTAATGGTTCTTCACCTCCTAGTGTTTTTGTGGGACGTTATGGTTACCCAAAAATCTCAATAGGTCCTATGATTCCACCTGTTATGGGTGATACATCAGAGATTGATACACCAGAGCTTTGGCTTAATAAAACAATAGATGAAATAGTGGATTTCCGAAGTATGCTAGTCCGGGGTAAACACACTGTTGAAATCACAGATGTAGAAAGCTCTGATAAAATAGTTGAACTGACTCGGGAGCTTGCTCTTTCAAAAAACAGTGTTTTCACTGAAGCAATTTTTTCTAAAAAACCACGAGGAAGACTAAGTTTTTATGATGAAGTTCAACCACATGGGCCAAGTGCACCATTGAAAAAATTTAATATCTCTAATCCTAAATATGAACATCATGTAGAAAAGGCATTTTATGATACAGATCTACGTGCTAGAAACGCTGTAACAGATCTTTACAATGATGGAGTGAAAGTTTCTCAGATTCAGAAAGCATTCAGCGTGGGAGCTTTTGGAGTAAAAAAATACCGTCGTTTTGTTCCCACCCGGTGGAGTATCACAGCTGTTGATTCAATGCTTGGAAAAAAACTACGTGAAAAAACCAAAACATTTCATTGGATTAATGATTTCCAGGTTTACTCTCTGGAACAATTTGATAACCGATGGATAATAATTATGATGCCATCGGAATGGCAATATGAGCTAATAGAAGCATGGTATCCAAATACTACATGGAATCCTTATGGTAATCAGGTATCAATCTATAACAGTTACGAATTTTATGAAGGAAAAAAAGACTACGCATCAATCGGCGGTTGTTATTACGCTGCACGACTAGCAGTAAATGAACTACTTAATAAAGAAAAACGGCAAGCAGGAGTACTCATTCTTAGAGAGGCACATCCCGGGTATATTATGCCAGTAGGCGTATGGAATGTAAGAGAAAGCGTTCGAAAAGCACTCAAACAACCCGTTAGAAAATTTGAAACCCTTGATCAAACACTAAACTTTGTATCCAAACAAATGGATATACCAAAAGATCGATGGATAAAAAACAGTGCATTGTTAAAAAACAGGCTTTATCAGAAAAGACTCGAGGATTTCATTAAATGGAAGTGACCTCCTCCACCCATTAAAATAGGTGGCTTCCAAACATCTTCACATCCTTTCAGTCCAAGGTTAAGATGCTACCGGTTTAGTCTCAATTGCAG
>CAYMOC010000019.1:0-13817 GCA_964391965.1 uncultured Thermoplasmatales archaeon
GAGTCTACTTTATTACTGATCTCATCATCTGAAGGTTTTTTTTTCTCCTCATCTTTTAGAGTCTGCATCCAGCTACCCCTCTTTTAGCTTATAATGCCTATAAAAACATCAAAAAATATCTTTTTTTGTTTTATAGGTCACATTTCCTCTCCAACATAAGCAATGGTTTTCTGTGTTCATTAACATTTCGGATTAGTCTTGATATAAACCATCCTGTTATTGGTATAGGTATCATCAATATTCCTATGAAAAGCATGTATACTCCTATTGTTCCAGTTACTAAAGTAAAATTATTTAGAAGTTCGTTTTCTAAACTTAGTATAGTAAATGTTTTTGTTGCTGTTAGTGTTATCATAAAAAATATTAGTGTTATGATGCTTGATAAAACTATTTTTTTTCTATGTTTACAACTTATGAAAAAAGCTATTAATCCTGCGAGTATTGCTGATATTATCATTGCTGTTATTTCATCATTAATGTAAAAGATTAATGGTATTGCGATTAGTGCTGCTGCTATTGGTTTGGTTAAATTTTTTTTATTGATTTTTTCTATTTTATCATCTAAAATTTCAAGGTTGAAAAAATTAATTATTTTTTTGTTTTTTTCTTTTATTTTGGTTTTTAGTTTTAATATTTTTTCTGTTTGTTTTTTCTTTATATATATTTTTTTAGGGTTGCACCATGCTCTGCATGTTGTTATTATGTTGTATTGTTTTTCAATTATTGTTAACGCTGTTATTATGGTAAGGGTTATAGTTGTTAATATCAATGATGTTATTAGGTCAAGAGTTAGTATTACATATTCTGGGTTGAAATTATAAATATTTTTGATTTGTTCGTCTGTAAACATCGTCCAGAATGGTGAAGAGTATACCATTATTTTTCCTTGGTATCCACCTTTTTTTGCTTCTTCTGATGCAACTGCTTTAATGGGTAATGTTTTTGATTTACCTGGTTTGATTTCAAAGGTTTCTTCTTTTACATAATCTGTTAGTTCATCTGTTCCATAGGCTATTCCTTTGACTTTGGTTATACTAGGGTTAATAATTGATAGTGGTCTAGAAAATGTTTCTTTTCCTTTCTCTACTCTTCCAAGATCAAAAGAAGTTTTTGGGCTATTTGCTTCTATCCCGACTGATGCTGTGGTTGAATCATGTGCAAATAGATGTATTAGTGAAAAAAATGCTAAGTAGGCTATAAGGAATAATATAAATGTTTTTTTTAGATTTGTTGTTTTTGGTCCAAAGATATTGAATTTTATTTTTTCTTTGAATGTTTTATTTTTTTCTGGTATAGTAAAGATAAGCAATAAAAAAATAATTATTGTAGCTATCATTGGTGTAAATATTCCAATTAATGGCAGTGTCCCTTTTGAGTTAGATGGTTGAGAAAGTTGTTCTATTCCCTGTGTTATCCATATACCTATTTGTCCGATAAATGGTATTTTAATTGGTGTTTTTCCTATCGATAATGTTTTACCCATTACATGGTCTTCTCTTATGTAGGGTTCTGGTACATGAGGTCCTTCTTGGTCTGTGTATTTATTGTTATCTCCTTTGGTTTCAAGTACTTTGTTTCCAAAGCTGTCTTTTTTAATATCTGTTACTCGGTGTACAACTATTTTTTCATCTGGCCAGTGTACGTAGCTTTTAAAAACTATTACATCTCCTTTTTCTATTTCATCGATTTCCGTAGGAATCCATGCTAATATGTCTCCTTCATGTAAAGTTGGGTTCATAGAATTAGATGATACAAGGTTTACTGGAAAGCTTCCACCAGTCCATATCATTAGGAATCTTGTTATAATTAAAAGTAGTATAGCTATGAAAATAATATTACCAATTATTGTTTTCAGTTTAAGTTGAATCTTTTCATCCCATCCCAATTACAATAAAAAGTATATTTTTGTGGATATATTATATTTATGTTTTTGTGGTGAAGCAGTAGGTGTTGTTTGTCCAAAGCTTTCCATCTGTAGCATTTACACTCCACCAATATTTTGTTCCAGGGTTGTTTGCATTTGAATAGTTATTCCATACCACGTTTTTTGGTGTTGTAAGATCTATACTACTGTTTACTTGTCTTTGAGTCCAACCTGAGGTGTTTTCATAAAAATAAACATCCAATGTGTTACTATCCGGATCTGAAACTGTTATATTGCATACTGGTTGTAAATCTATTTCTGTTGAGTTATTTTCTGGATATTGATTGCTTAATGATGGAGGATTAATAATTGAGTAACTATAACCTGATTTAGTTTCTGTTTTTTCTAAACCGTACAGGAAATTGTTGTTTATGCTGCCTAAAATAATGACTATTGTTGCCGTTATTATGAGAAAGAATATTTTTTTCCTCATTTTTTTCCTCTTTGTTTTATTTTTCTTATTTATATCTCTCCTTTTTTCAGAGGAATTGTTTCTAAATGGTCTCCACTGTGTATGTCGTATGCTTCTACAAGTTGACTAGGAATATTTATAACCATACTAGAACCAGATAATCTTGTTTTCCTTGTTAGAGGCATTTCCCACCCTAAATCCAAAAACATTAATATATACCAAAATATATATAGTTTGTGTTTTTATTAGATATATAACTTTATTAAACATAAAATAAACTAAAAAAGTATAATATTTTTCAAAAAAGAAATTTTTTTTATTATCAGGTAGCAGCTCTAAAATGAAACTCAATAGTACCAGTAGCACTAGCAGTAAGAGGAGCATTACTTGGAATATTTAATGAAATCTGAACCCAAACAAAATCTGTAGTAGAATTATCTGCATTAGTATCATCGGTAGTATATCTAACCTGGGAAGTACTATCCCAATCTGTAGCAATCCCTCCACCATTCATACTACTAGAATCACCATCACCCGCTGCTAAAACCCAAGCAGTATCTCCAGAAGAAGTCTGAGAAACACCATCACTAACTAAACAAAACTTATTAGCAGATGCCTCAGTAGAAACATCAACATCTCTATCCTCATGAACCCAAACACTAACATTAGTTGAACCAGTACCAGATATTGTACAATGAGAAATAGTAACAGCAAACTGTTCCTCATTAACAATACCTAAAGCAGAAGTATAATTTTTCTCAGAATTAGGCATCCAATCACCCAATTCAATTGTTAAAGTAGGATTAGTAGCATTATTCTCTGCTCTAAGCACTCTTTTATTATCAGCAGCAGAATTATCTGAAGCAATAAAACGAATATCTGCATCACTAGGATGAACTATACCAAAAGAATAACTAATCTTGGTAGTCGCATACTGAGTTGCCATAGTTACACTTAGAACAACTAGCAGTACTCCAAGTAAAGTAAACCGTCTACGGACATTCATCCCATCCACATCCCAAACTAATGACGCAAAATAGAAATGTTTTACCGCTTATTTAAATATACCGATAAAACCCTAAAAAAATGAAAAATTATTTCTTATAATAAAAAACATAACGAGTAGGAATACGCTTTTTTTTACCAGTCCAATAACCACAAACAGGGCATTGAAACTCAATAGTTACCTTTCCACCCCAAATAGTTTTATTTTTCACACGTTTAAGATTTCCCTCACAAACAGGACACTTATACATAATTTTTTTAGGATCCCCCTCGCGGCTATGAATTTCTATTTTAACAAAATCTGAATCAATAGCAAGATTTCTAAGACGAGCAGGACTAACACCACTATCAGACTTTGTTTTTTCCCCTAAATCTTTATCAACAAGATTTTTAAGTTTATTCTGAGAACCAACTACATGATTAGATTCTAAAACCCTCTTTAAACTACTCAAAACCTGTTTATCAGAAGGAATATTTTTATCCATGTTTCTAAAAGAAATAAAAAAGGTTATTTAAAAGCTTTTAAAAAGAAGAAATAGTCTTCAATAAATCAGTTCTTGTTACTATTCCAACTATTTTACCTGATTCTACAACAGGTAAACATCCAACATTATTCTCAAGCATAATCTCTGAAGATTTTTTAATAGATGTATCAGGAGAAATGTATAACGCCGGTGATTTCATAGTTTTTTCAACCAGTAACTTATCAAGATGATGTTTCTGTTTACCAAGAGATACAGAATCTTTTAACTCTGCAAAAGCAAAAGCAATATCCATATCAGATATCATGCCTACTAGTTCCCCCTCAAATTTTACAGGTATACGGGCAATGTCGTTATCAATCATAATTCTTCTGGCATGTACCACACGATCATCAGTGTTAACTGTATGAACATCTTTTTTCATAATCGCTCTAATTTTTTCTTTACTATCAACATAAGGAAGCAAATCAGCTTTTGTTACAACACCAAGAAGTTCATCGTTTTTAACAACATTTATCATAGTAGGCCCTGGTTCACCTACTTTTGTAAGAATACTTTTCAACTCTGTTTCCGGCTCAGTTTTTTCAAACTTATCATCCACAACAGATGATGCATGCATTCTTGATGCAGGGATTCCTTTGTTTCTAATTGAACCTAGTTTATATGCGATAACATTATCTGTTATCACGCCAACAATTTTTTTATCCTCTAATACAGGAATTTTTGTTATGTCATGTTTTTCCATTAGAGTTAATACATGTTTTAAATCCTGGTCTTTATCAACTGTTATTATTTCTTTTGTCATTACATCTTCTACTTTCATACTAATGTTTTTCTCCTATTTTCTCATCGTTTTTTTAAAAAAATATTAAATTTTTTTATTCATATTTTAGTGCATCAATACAGTCTTCGCAGAGTAAACGTCCGTCTACATTTTTAAGATTTGCTGAAAGAGTATTGCAATCTTCGCATTTTCCGGAAAAAACTTGTTGTTTATAAAATGTTTCATCTCTAACTGTTATTTCATGCCATTGTTTAGATATTTCATGGAGAACTGGTGAAATTCTTAGGATGTCTCTTTCTGTTATTATACCAATTAAGTTATTGTTTTCCATCACTGGAAGACGTCTTATGTTACATTTTCCCATTTTATCCATGGCTTTTTCAAGAGTTACATAGGGTTCACATATCAACACTGGCGCAGTCATTATTTCTGCAACTGTTGTATCATCAGGGTTTTTTCCTTCGGCTACGACTTTTCTTAGAATGTCGCTTTCGGTTAGTATACCAATTGGATGTTTTTCTTGTAATACTATTACACTTCCGACTTTTCTTTTTTTCATAAGTACTGCTGCATCGTGTATTGATGTGTTGTGTTCGACTACTGCAATATTAGTTTTCATTGCTTCTTTGACTATGACTTCTTTATTCATTTTTTATCTGAAACTCCCTTATGAAAAATATTTTTTTGGGATAATATGTTTCTCTTTTTGTTTGATATTAAAGTATCCCAAAACATTAAAATCTTTCGCCGTGTTTAACTTTTGTTGTATAAAGTTTTATGTCGGCTAGTCAGTATGAAAGGGAACTGAAGAAGATTCTTGAAGGCGAAAAAGGTTTTATTGATAGGGTTACAAAGTCTTGTTCTAGTATTGAAAAAGATAACTATTCACTTATTTGTAAGAAACCGTTTGCTGTTATTCGTGGGGCTGGTTCATTGGGTGTTGATCTTGTAGCAGTTCGAGGAGATATTTCTTTTCTTACGGAGGTTAAAAGCCGTAATGGTAGAACCATTCATTTTAGTAGTATGGCTGGAAAGCTTCAGAAACAAGCTGAAGATATGGTTTCTATTTGTGAGAAAACCAAAACTCTTCCTGTTTATGCTTATCGTCTTAAGGGCTTACGTGGTGATTCCTGGCGTTTTTTTACAATTGATATGAAAGGTTTAGAGGGTGTTGCAAGTGTTCTCCATCGTCGTTTACCAAAATTAGAGTTAAGCAATTCTGGTAATTTTGTTATGCGTTGGGATGATGGTATGCCCTTGTCTGATTTGATTTCTTATCTTTGTAGATAACTGTTTCTTTATTCATTTTTTTTTGTTTATTTTATGTGTTTTTTACAAAAGATTTATATATTTTAATAAACAAATTTATATATATTGGGGCTTATTCTATGTTTTGCAAGGAGGAATTATAGATGAAAAACAAATATATTAATCTAAAGGCTGTTGTTTTATGTACAATGATTTTTTTGGTATCATCAGCAATGATACCCGCTATGGGCTTTGAACCAAATGATGATTTTACAGATCCAGTAGATCCCGTAGACCCTGTTGATCCCAAAGATGATGATTCTACATCTAAAACAAACCAATTATTGATGGATTCGATAATGAATTTTAAAAATTCAGCTATGTACTCTTCCACTAATTCAGATAAAACTATGATATATGGTATACCAAATCAAGAAGGAGGAATAGACTGTTACACAACAGGCTCAAGTGATACAGGGAGT
Organism: uncultured Thermoplasmatales archaeon; assembly: GCA_964391965.1. Classification (GTDB taxonomy): domain Archaea; phylum Thermoplasmatota; class E2; order DHVEG-1; family DHVEG-1; genus JAZKSG01. The sequence goes on from CAYMOC010000019.1 coordinate 6,338, forward strand.
CAAGTTCAGAATCTTGATACATATTTTGAAGACTCTGATTATTCAATAGCAGGTTCTGATCGAGAATTTGATGGCGAGATACCACGGTTGGATTGTTCTTTTAATTTTGCTGATGAAGCAGCACCATATTTTGAATTTAGCCCAATGGTAGAAAACCATGATGTTACAAGATCTGGTTCTTTTAAATTAATCATAGAAAACCAGGGTCATATCAACTATCAACTCAGTTGTGACGAACCATGGGTTAAATCAATAGAACCAGCTTATGGAGTTTTAAGCACCACTCCAATAGCAGGTGGTGTTGGAATTATTACCGAAAATGAGCATCAAGTAGAAATCGATGCAAGTAAACTCGGACCGGGATCTCATGTTGCACCAATAAATGTAGATTACACAATTTCTAGTTCAAGTGTAGCAGGTAGCTTCCAAAAACAAATACCAACAAAACTTACTATTTGGGCTGATCCTGATCAGGGTCCATCGCCACGTTATAGAATAGTTGGAACTGATTCACTTCATGATAATTGTGTAGAAGGATATATTCATGGAAGTCATTCAGTAATTGTTGATATCTGGAATGCCGGACAACCATATACAGAAGAAACATCAGAGGGATGTTTTGAATTTTTCGCTGAAGATGCAGATTCTGACTTATATTATCTGAATCAAGATTCAGGTGATAAGAGAGTATATGATGATTACGGAAGAGTTATTGCTAAAAAACTACAGTTTAATATTGGAGATACAGTGAGCTCAGAAGTAAGATCTGATGGATTCCAACATTATATGGTTAAAACACAAGTACAAACCTATGGAGACCATGGTGAAGGCAGATTTAAACATACACCAGTTGAAATAAAAACTCCTAATGGAATTTCATATAATATAAATGTTGGAAGCATTCATACAAATGATGATGATGAACTGCCTTTGACACTTTCTGGTTTTTTCCCAAATAGTGGTTCGTTTTGTTTTGAACTTGTTAATGCCAAGTTTTCTAATCCATATATGAAAAGTTTAAATGATAACTCTGTTAAAACCAAACATAGTCTTCTTGGTGGTGGTGTAAAATTAGATCTTGGAACTGTTACTATGTCAAAAGATTATAGTACATATAGCTTTGATAAACCAGGGATTGGATCACTTGTTTATTTCTCAGCCACAGGCTATGATAACCCAGATACGGAGGGGCCAAACCCAGTAACTTATACAATTTATCCTTTCACAGGTGATGGCCCATTCGAAAGCCTGGTTGACTCTCAAGAAGATGTAATGAACTGGAATGGTTGTCCTGTTTCACCAATTGTACCAGTCACTCTTCCAAAAGGAGATCTTGGAATGTATGGAAGCATGTTCGGTGAATCAGATGTTGAACGTGGAAACCGTGATTTAATAAGTTTCAAAGTAAGAGACATGATAGGTGGTAGACCTTCTAATTTAAAACCAGGTCATTATGAAGTACCAATGAATCATCTTTTAGAATTCGAAGGCGCGGGTTATAATTTTCTTTTCTTTATGATCGGAGCAATAACTCTTGAATTTGATTTAGTTGTTGAAAAAGATGTAAATGATCCTGTTATTATGAGTCAAACACCTGATGTATGGTCAACAGGTCCAACAACTGGACTAATGGATTATCAGGTTTTTGAGATGGACCAACCAATTTTTTCTGATACTTCTACAGCATCAAGTTTTCAATCTGTTCGTTACACGCCTCTTAGTAGTTCACAGTTCTGCAATCATGGATTACCATATGCGTCAGAGAGCGTATTTCATGATCTACAATATCCCGAGTATGATATATATCCAAAAGATGTAGCTGAATGGCATTCTGTAGGTGATCCAAGTAATTTCCATTGTGCAGATTATGAAAAATCTGAAGAGGAGTCAGGTGGTCTATATTCATCTGATGAAATAATGGTGGGTGTATCATATCCATATAATCCACCGCATATTGATGATAACGATGATGAAGATGACAATGTGTTGAGCCCAGAGATAGATGAGACGATGCCTGAGAATTTCTGGGGTATTAAAAATCTAACTGATGTATCAGAAATTATGGCGTCTTTAGGTTTGGCTCCATGGCCAACACAAAATCAGATAGGTCAAGCTTTTATCGAAGTAGAAAACGCTCAGAGTAGTGTTATAAAACTTCTTCTTCAGTCTGATGATGACCCCGTTGATGATAACGATGATGAAGACCCTATACCAGATGACGAGGATGATACTAATCCTGATGATCCTGTTGATGATGACCCGGTAGATGATAACGATGAAGAAGATTCAGACGACTCAGAAGATAATGAATCCGATAATCAACAAACTCTTTTGGAAAAAGTAATGGATTTCATAAGAACTATACTTGGAAAACTTGGGCTTCAAATCTAATAAAAAAATCATCCTAAATCTCTCCTTTTTTCTTTTAAAAAAATCTCTTTATTTTTATAAATTTTTGACTTTTGCGAAATGTTTTTAGAACCATTATGTATTACCAAAGGTTTGTGTACTTATTATGAAAAAGATGCTTATAGCTTATGATGGTTCAGAAGCCTCTGAGAAAGCAGTAGAGTTATGTAAACAATGTTCAGATAAAGATGATGAAGTAGTTTTGTTAACTGTTATACCTGCTGAACTTTCAGAGTCTTCTTTTACAAAAATGCTTCTACCAACAATTGATCTTAGTTCAGTTGTGGAATCAGGTAGTTTTAAAGATAAGGCAGTTAAAACACTTACCAAAATTGTTGAAAAAATAGAAGGTGATGTTGAAAAAGTTGATATCGCTGTGGAATCCGGTGATCCAGCTGATGAAATCCTTATGACCGCAAAAAAATATCAGGTAGATGTAATCATAGTTGGTTACAAAGGATATGGTAAAGAAGGTCGTTTCCTCCTTGGTAGTGTTACTGATAAAGTAGTTCGACATGCCAGCAGCTCAGTTTTAGTTGTCAGATGAATACAAAGTTTTTTTAATCCATTCTTTTTTATGCATAGTTCTGATTAGATGCATCCAGTAAACGATATAAAGGGAACAAAAAGTGATTTTCTTAAAAATAAACGTATAGTTTTAGCTGTAACCGGTAGTATAGCAGCTGTTGAAACAGTTAAACTAGCTCGTGAGCTCATACGTCATGGAGCAGAGGTTATCCCTGTTATGACCGATAGTGCTACAAAAATTATTCACCCGGATAGTCTTTGGTTTGCTACAGGGTACAAACCTATAACCAAATTAACTGGAGCAACGGAACATGTTTCTTTTTGTGGAAAAACAAAAAATGCTGCAGATCTTTTATTGATTTGTCCTTCAACTGCTAATACTATTTCAAAAATTGCTCATGGAATAGATGATACACCAGTAACAACTTTTGCAACCACTGCTCTTGGATCAAAAATACCAGTGATAATTGTTCCAGCGATGCATGGATCTATGTATGATCATAAAATCCTTCAAGAAAACATAATAAAATGTAAAAAAAATAGTATAGTTTTTGTTAATCCTTCTCTTTCTGATAATAAGGCTAAGATGCCTTCTGTTGAAAAAATTAAAGCATTTGTATTTCGTGAAACACTTAAAAAAGAATTTTTAAACAAAAAAATCCTGGTGATTGGTGGTTCATCTGTTGAAAAAATTGATGATGTACGTGTTTTAACTAATCTTAGCAGTGGAAAAACAGCTGTGGAACTTGTAAAAAATGCTTTTTATCATGGAGGAAATGGTGAATTATGGTATGGACAGAGTAAAGAAATACCTCCTGATTTTGTTGAAACTAAAAGATTTGATAATCTTGAAAGTCTTTTTAGTCTTTTAAAAAACAATAATGTTTCAGATTTTGATGTTATAATTGTTTGTGCTGCACTTTCAGATTTTAGTGTTGATAAAAAAAATGGTAAGATTTCTTCAAATAAAAAAACAAATATTGTTTTAAAACCTGCTTCAAAATTAATTAAAAAACTAAGAAATAAAGCTAAGACTTCTTTTATTGTTGCTTTTAAACTTGAGGAAAACAAAAAAATTTTAGATAGAAAAGCAGATGGTTTTATCATAGAAAACAAGGTTGATTTATTGGTGGGAAACACTCTTAAGGGTTTAGAAAACACTGAAAATGAGATCTGGGTTTATAATAAAAATGGTGAGTTTTCTTATAAAAAAGATAAAAAAAATGTTTTAGCAGATTTTATATTTAAAAAAATAAATGAGAAACTATGATTTAATTGGAGGAATTGAAAAGTTTGGTGAATGTTGAAGCATATGGTTACTCGCCAGGTCATATAACTGGTTTTTTTGAACCATTTTATCATAAAACCGATGTGTTTCGTACTGGTTCACGAGGTGCTGGTGTGAATCTAACTCTTGGTTCTATCTCGAAGGTTTCAGTTACTGAAAGTAAAAAACAGGTTTTTGAGATATTTGTTAACAGTAAAAGTTATGATTTTAAGGTTATACGTGCAGCTTTGGGTTTCTTGTTGGGTTCTACACCTGTTCATATAAAAGTTGAGACAAGACTTGGTCTTCCTTTGGGTCAGGGTTTTGGAATGAGTGCATCTGCTACTCTGAGTAGTACTCTTGCTTTGACTAAAGTAACTGATTTTTCTTATACTGATGCTCTTCGTGCGTCTCATTTCGCTGAAGTACGTCTTGGAACAGGTCTTGGTGATGTAATCGCTAGTAGTTTTGGTGGTTTTGAAATACGTAAAAAACCTGGTCTTCCACCATGGGGTATAGTGGAACATATACCAGGTCAGGGTGATCTAGTTTTATGTGTGGTTGGTAGAAGACTTGATACTAAAAAAGTGTTATCTGATTCTTCGAAAGCTAAAAAAATATTTGATGAAGGAAAAAACTGTACAGATAAAATCCTTGATAATCCTCATGTTGAGTCTTTTTTTAGTCTTTCTGATTCTTTTGCTCGAAACACAGGTCTTGCATCTGGTAAGGTTTTAAAGGCTATGGATGCAGCTAAGGAATATGGCCTGGTTAGTATGTCCATGCTTGGTAACTCGGTTTTTGCATGGGGTGAAACAGAAAAACTTTGTAAGGTTTTATCAAATTTTGGTCGTGTTTTTGTTTGCCGTGTGGATCCTTTTGGCGCTCGTGTTATTGAAGGTGTTGAATCAAAAAAGATATAATTTTTAAAAGATTTTTTTTGGCCCGGGCGTCGGGGTTTTTCGCTCCTAAAAAAAGTTTTTTTTTAAGAGTGGGAGAAGAGGGAGGTAATATAGATGAAAGGAATTTTAATCCTTAAAAAAATATTAAACCCTTCATCCCAGGCCTTATGAATCTATTGAAGCGGCCCATACAAAAAATAGTATATAAAATTTTTGTATGATTATAAAAATTTTTTATATTTCCTTTGTTTCACCAGCAGCCAAAGCCTGAAGGTGTTTCTCGCCATCATCAGGTCCTTTAGCAAAGAGTACATCCTCGGGATCAATTTTTGTGTTTTTACCTGGTGCATAAATCCAACGGTTTTGATGACGCATAGCGATAACATACATACCTGTCTCACTTTCAAGTTTGAGATCTCCAAGTGTTTTACTGCAAAGAACAGATTCAGGTTTAACTTGAACACGTGTGAAAACCTCATCGGATTCCTGAATGCTTTCCTTTAGAACTGGATGTAGTTCAACATCACGGAGTTCTACATCTGCTATTTCTTGAGCAGCATCAGATATTTGTTCACCGCATTCAGCCAGTCTAAGAATGGTTAGGGCATTGTCGATACTGAGTTTTTTTTCTTGAACTTTTTCAAGAGTTTTTCTTTGAATATTTTGATAAAGATCATCAATAAGATCTTCAAGATCATAGACTTCTTTTGCAATAGTTTTATTATCATAAAGAAGAGAAGAATAAGCTAAATCCACCATTAGTTCTGATTTATCCTTGATTTCAAGGACCATATCATCTACTTTTTCAGGTTTCATTCTAAATCCTCCAGTTCACCATGCAAGAATTTGTTTAGTTCTTTGTATCCTTCATCATTACCACGTGTTATAACCCAATCCTGTTTCTTCAACAATGTTGAGGGTTCAGGGTTATAAATCCAGCAGTTACTTCTACGGATAGCAATAATACGCATACCTGTTTCTGATTCAACGTTTGCATCAGAAATTGTATTGTTGCATGCTTTCGACTCCGGAAGTATTTGTATTCTATAGATTTTTTCATCTGCCTTTTTAAGAATCTTTGGTAGTATAGGACCTGTTTCTTCATCACCAAGAAGATTTACAATGTCTCCAGCAGCATCAGAAATACTCTCAGCTGCCTCAGCAACTTGCAAAATTCCAGCAAGTTTTTCAGCATCATCCTTATCACGCGCTGCCATCATAGCCATCATACGGATATCATAATTCAGTTTATCCATACGAACCTCAAGATATTTTACCTCTTCAGCTATCTCCTGGTTATCAAATAAAACAGCAGAATAACCCAAATCAATGATGAGCTCAGAAATATTTTTCATTTCTGTAAGAAGGTCTTTTACTGATACTGGTTCATATTCAAGCTCTGTAAACTCTTCTTCTTTCCATTGTTCCTTGTTTACTCTTTGAAGTCTTCCCAATAGTCCTCGATGTTTTTTTTTCATCAGTTATTTTTCTCCTAAAAATATGTTTTTTAAAAAAGTAAATTCTTTAGAAAATTTAAAATTTATATTTTCTGAGCATATCATGCTTTATTTCTAAAAAAACAAATATTGGAACTACGATAAATAAGTATCGTTTTAAATTTATCGCAATTTATTATTTAATTTTAAAAAATTGTATAAATCCGATGATCAACATGAATGATCACCATCAAAATTCCAACCGTAATTATCAATTATATTTTGCCTAGCAGCAACAGCACCTCCACTACAATATTCTAAATCCCAAACACCAAAATCAACATTAGGTTGTAAATTAGATAGAGTATTCCAACCTATAAGTAAAGAATCATAATTTGCTTGTGACATTGCCGTATTGTCAAGCATATCTGACATATCTGTAACTTGCGATACATCCCATGAACGTATATCCTGATTAAATTGAGAATTTTCAAACATCCGCCGCATATTTGTTACACTTGATACGTCCCAGTTATTTAGATCTTGGTTGAACGGAATTTTTTTTGCTGTCCAACCAGCAAACATAGTTGACATATCTTCTACGTTTGATACATCCCAGTTGTTTAGTGGTTGGTTGAATGAAGAATATTTAAACATAGCTTGCATGTTTGTTACGCTTGAGGTGTTCCATAAGCTTAGTGGTTGGTTGAATGAAGAACCTTCAAACATAAATTTCATGTTTGTTACGTTGGATACGTCCCATGAGTTTATGTCTTGATTGAAAGGTGTTTGAGCGAACATGTGGCTCATGTTTGTTACGCTTGAGGTGTTCCATGAGTTTAGTGGTTGGTTGAATGACCACGAACTACTAAACATACTCATTATGTTTGTTACGTTGGATACGTCCCATGAGTTTATGTCTTGATTGAAAGGTGTTT
>CAYMOC010000019.1:13917-20108 GCA_964391965.1 uncultured Thermoplasmatales archaeon
GAGCGAACATAATTCTCATGTTTGTTACGTTGGATACGTCCCAATTGCCTATTGGTTGGTTGAATTGTGAATTAAAAAACATCCATGACATATCTGTTACGTTTGAGGTGTCCCAGTTGCTTATTGTTTGATTAAATGGTGTGCCCATGAACATAAAACTCATGTTTGTTACGTTTGAGGTGTCCCAGTTGCCTACATCCTGATTAAATGCTGAAACTCTAAATGGATGACAGTAAAACATTCTACACATGTTTGTTACGTTGGATACGTCCCATGAGTTTATGTCTTGATTGAAAGATGTTTGACTGAACATCCATGACATATCTGTTACGTTTGAGGTGTCCCAGTTATCTATTGGTTGGTTGAATTGTGAATCCATAAACATTCGATTCATGCTATACACGCTATTTGAAATATCATCAAAGAACGTTGATTCCGATAAAGATGAACTTCCAAAGTTTGCTGTATCTCTAAACATATTTTCAGCGCTATTTAAACCTGTTATCCCATTTGACATTTTCGTTAGTATATCTATTAGTTTGTCTTCTGTTCCTTCATAGAATGATATTCTGCTAGCTGTTCCCTGTATTGAAATGTCATAGATTCCTGATAAGCTGTATGTGTGGCTTCTTAGCCCTGTTCCTGTATATGTGTTGTCGTTTCCATCGCCCCAGTCGACATATAAATTTACAGCATTATCTGTTTGGAAACTAAATGTGTTACTTCCATCACCTAAAGTTGTATCTATTTGGAATGTAAAATAAGAAGATGCTGAGCTTATGCTTACACTGTCTGAGTCTGATGGTCCGTTGTCTGTTCCATCGTTTGGTGTTACTGTACAGCTATATGTTGATCCTTCTTGTGTTTCTGCTGCGTTTAGTGTGTCTGTTAAACTTGTTGTTCCTGCTGTGGTTTGTATTGTTGTTCCGTCTTCGTCCCATATGTAGGTGTATGTTATTGGATCACTGTCTGGGTCTGTACTTGGGTTTGTTATTTCACATAATAGGTTGTCTGAGTCTGTTGGGTTGTTTGGTGTTACGTCTATTGTTGGTTGTGGTGGTGGTGTATTTGTTTGTTCTGGTGTTACTGTACAGTTTTCTGTTGTGGTTAGTTGTTTTAGTATGAAGTCGTCTACGTGAGATGTGGCTTCGTCGTCTTCTGCATAGTTGGTATATTGTGCGAGTATGTGTTCGTGTCCAGTTTGGGGTTTTGAGTTGTTTAAAAAATAGTTTTTGAGGTCGTATGTTTTTTCGTTTAATGTGAAACTTTGATAGGTTCCTGTTTCGAAATCTATGGTTAGTTTCATGTTGTGCCAGCAGTGTGGATCTTGGTGTAGTGGTATGTCGTTTGCGAATGTTTGTTGGTTTCCTGAGTTGTCTAGATATGATATGGTTTTATCGTCAACATTTATTGAGATGTTTCCGTTGTTGGTATGGTTTCCAAGGGATATACTAAAATTTTTGTATTTTTCATTTTGATCTATGGTGAAGCTTATTTCTATTTGTATCTGTTTGTATGATCTCCAGGAAAATGGTTTTTCTATTCCGCATGTTTCCCCAGGTGCGGTGTTGATTTGTAGGCTGTTTCCCTGTGTCCAGTAGTGATTGTTTTTTAGTTTTGTTTTGCTGTTTGGTCCTGTTATGTTGTGCCATTGTATTTGGTTTCCTTCAAAACTGTCTTTCCAGAAATATTGTTCGTTTTGTATTCCTTTTACTATATCACTTTTTTGTAGTGCTTCTACGGTTAGTTCAGCTTGGTTTTGTGGTATTTGTGTTTTGTCTATGAGGCTTCCTGTTAGCATGTATAGTGCTGAGATTATCCCGATTAGTATTGGTAGTACTAGCATGGTTGCGAATACGCCGCTTACGGCTTGTTGTTCTCTTGCGTTCTGGTTGGCTTTCAACTCTTGTTTTTCTCTCCTCAAACAGCCTTTTTGTAATTAATCTAAACTAAGTTTTATGTTATACTTTGTTAATTATAATATATAAATCTAATGTGCAAATTTGTCGTTTTGAAAAAACATTACAAAAAAACCAATTAATCCACAGATATCTTAATAGAATCACTAGCAGAATTGCCCTTAGAATCAGTTACTTTTAAAGTTACAGTATAAACACCTGATTCCAAATAGGTATGAGAAGTAGTTTTAACTGAAGAATTAACCCCATCTCCAAAATCCCAAAAATATTCAACATCTCCAACAAAATTACTAAAAGACGAATCAAAATTAACCATCAAAGGACTATATCCGCTGTTATTACTAACAGAAATATCAACAGTTACATTTTCTACTTCTTTATCAATTAAATCCGGTATAAAAACAAACAAAACCGATACTACAAAAATTGCAATAATACATATAACTAATATCTTCAAAATCTTTGGCGAAATTTTCAACCTATCCAAAAAAGAAAAACTTTTCTTAGTATCTACAACATCCCTAATCTTTGTCTTATGTGCTGTTTTTTTTACACTCAATATTTTATCTTTCTTCTTTTCATTAGTAGGTTGTAGACTCTTCAACCATTGTTTTGATTTAGTTAACTCATCAACTTTATCCTCAAGATTTTTAATTTTCTGAGAAACCTTTTCATCATTATTATAATGAATAATTTCTTTTTCTTCAAAATCCCCATCACCATGCTTAATCGAAAAAGAAACAAATGTATAATCATCTTTCGAGTTTTCATCCACCTGATAAACAGCTTTTTCATCAGGAAACGGAAAATTCTCAAAATCAGTAAGTAAACTAATAAAATCTTTTTTCTTAATAGGAATATCAGAAATATCCTTCATCTTAACATGGTTACCACTCTTAAAAACCACACTTCCATGACCATGAAGAGTAATACTATAAACTACTCCCTTTCTTTTCCTCTTCATCTCAAGCGTAATATTAGCTTTTCCCATACTTTCCCAACCATGTTTTATAATAATTCAAACTCATACAATTTAGGACGAACAGAACTTCCGTTTACAGCTTTAAAACGAATCATTACTTTGTCAACAGTAGTTGGTGTAAAACTTGCTTCACACCAGTCATAACAGGAATAATCAGATGCATCATACCACTGAGAACTACCATTTGTTGTATCGTATATCATCGCTGATTGGTTATTTGTATCATAATTTATTTTAATTTGACAATGCATTATCGGATTATCTATGTTATTGTTGTTATAGGCTAAAAATCTAATTTTCGAACATTTTGCACTTCTCAGGTTTTCAAAAACTATCCAATCAGTCCAATTAGAATTATTTATATTTTTTAGAGTTGTCATATATGTTGAGACATTTTTATCATAAGTTCTAAGGATTTCTGAATTATTCCAGCTGTTATTTTCTAGGATAACGTAAGCATCCATATCGCTCTTTTTTATAATACTTCTTGGTAAAGCTTTGTAAGGATTTGTGTAATAAAATTTCTCTATAAAATATTCATTATTTTCCCATTGTTGCTCAAAAATTTCTAAATCAAAATTATAATTTGTATCGTTAAATATAACATGTTTTAATGTTAAATTTATTTCAACTTTATCCCCAATTTTGTATTCATCTGTGAGGTTGTTTTCAAATATAAAATTGTATTCTTCGATTCCATTTTTATTTTTTTCAAATTCAAAAGATATCGATGTGTTTCCATTTAAATAATATATATCATCTATTGTATCAACTATAATTATCTTATCCTTTTCATTTAAAGTTTCAAAATAGATAGTATAGTTAGAATCATTTAGATTTTCGTTTATCTTTGAAGAAAGTTCTCTAGCAGTTAATCGGATGGCGTTTAATGATTGGTTTACAATAATGTCTTTATTCTTGTCTTCTATAGAATTATTATTCTTAGAGTTATCTTCCTGGAGGCACCCGGGTATACAAAGACTTATTAATAATATCATTACAAATAAAACACATATTAATAAATCTCTTCTCATAAGATACCTTCACTATCTAAAAGGAAACTAATTTTAGTTTATTATTTTTATGCTTTTCGGAATTGGAACTCGTAAAGATTTACTGATATCCCTGATACTGCTCCTCTAAATTCAATAGCTAATCTAGCGGAATCTAACTCTGTTTCAGTGAAACTAACTTCAAACCATTCTCGGTCGGGGAAGGTATCTCCACGATAAACCTCAACCCAGTTCTCTCCGCTTGTCATATCAGTATCTATCTGTACTACTAATTCATTTACCCTACTATGCTGCCATGCATTAAATCTTATTCCATTGTGTGTTTTCGGGTCTCCATGAGAATAAGGAGTGAAATATATCCAATCAGTCCAAGCTAAAGTTGCTGCATATCTAGTTTCACTTTCTACACTCGTTGATAGTTCTTCATCCATTGCATCTCCAGCTGTAGATTCTAACCAATTAGTTCCTATGCCCCCAATATTTACTACAGTCATACCTACTGATTCATAACCTGGTGCTAAAATAATTTCCATATGTACTATTGCACCTGAATATTGTGTTAGATCTACTGTGATTTCTATTTCTTCCCAGAAATCAACCTCTCTAGTATTATATAAGTCACCGTTTATGTATACATCATAAATAGTTTCATGGGTTAAACCTGAAACAACATATGTTACTTCATCAGTGCTGTCAAAATCATCAGTCCATTCTAATTTATTTATATTCCATGAGGCAATATTAGTTCTTGTTACTTTTTCAGCCGTTGAGAAGAAATTTGGTGTTGTGGTAAGCCATATATTTCCAGATGATTGGTCATTATATTTATAGTTTGAATTGTCTATATACATAAATCCTGAGTCAAAACCACTATTTCTAAAAGTATTGCTATCATCGCTTTCCAAAACCGAATAATCTACTCCACCATTTACCATGTTTACTGTGTTTGAATAAAATTCATTATTATAACCTTTATTTAGTGCAATACCTGTGAGATCGGTTTCTCTAACTGTTACATCGTTATGATGTATGGAATTATCATGAGGTTGATCATTAGATGGACTCTCAGATAGAGCTATTCCACTTCTATATGTATCTAGTGTGTTGTAACTAACAACATTGTTATAAGAATCTCCGTTAACCCTTATTCCGCTGGAGCCTCCAGTTCCTGATACTGAATTTGTACAATCATTATTTGTTATATCTATGTCATTAGAATCACCTAATCGGATAAAATTACCTAACTCTATCGTAATTATGTTATTATCAATTAGTCCATTTGAGACATCATCGAAATTTACTGCATAAGTTCTAGCACTAATTGTATTATCTTTTACAGTTATATCTGCTCCGTTAGTTGCATCAATTGCTTTTTGCCATTCAGAATCTATAACATTATCATGGATGTTGATATTTGAACATCCGCTACCTATCTCTATACCCGCCTGGCCGGCTCCATAACTAACATCTAAAAGCCCAATATTTTTTATTTCAATATTGCTCAAACCTGAGCCTATAATAATTGCAGGATAGTTATCGCCAGGATTCATTGTTAAAGTTTTATAATTACAATCTAAAACAACATTAGAAGAATCTATGTATATGATTGTATCGCTACAATCCATATCACACTGAAGGGTGTAATCTGAAGTAATATGTAAACCACATGATGGACATGAACTTTGTGTTGTTGCGCTGTTTTGGTCGTAGTTTGTGCTGTATAGTCCTGATGTGCTGTGTAGGCTCCATGCGCTGAAGTAGTATGTTGTGTCTGAGCTGAGTCCTGTTACTGTGGTTGATGTTCCTGTTCCTGAGTATGCATTGTCTCCTGTTGTTGGGTTTGATGGGTATCCTGATGTGCTGTATTTTATTATTGTGTTTGTTGCTCCTGTTCCTTTGTTCCATGTTAGGTCTATTTCTGATGAGCTTGTTGCGGTTGCTGTTAGTCCTGTTGGTCTTGCTGGGCGTATTGTTACGGTTGCAGGATCGTCGTCTGTGGTTCCACCGTTGTCTGTTACTGTTAGTGTTGCGGTGTATGTTCCTGGTGTTGTGTATGTGTGTGATGGGTTTTGTGCGGTTGATGTGTCTCCGTCTCCGAAATCCCAGTTCCATGAGTATGGTGTTGTTCCTCCGCTTGCGCTTCCTGTGAAGCTTACTGAGTTTCCTACGGTTTCTGTTTGGTCTGGCCCTGCATTTGCTGTTAGTCCGGGTCCGCTTGTGTCTGTTGTTGCGCTGTTTTGGTCGTAGTTTGTGCTGTATAGTCCTGATGTGCTGTGT
>CAYMOC010000019.1:20208-24401 GCA_964391965.1 uncultured Thermoplasmatales archaeon
TTGATGTGTCTCCGTCTCCGAAATCCCAGTTCCATGAGTATGGTGTTGTTCCTCCACTCGCAGTACCTGTGAAAAATACTTGTTGCCCTGCATCCTCAATTTGTGGTGTTCCTGCATCTACAGTTAGAGGTACATAAGGTGAGGCTTGCATTGTATATTCACCTTCTTTTATCATGCTGAGTTTTCTAAATGCAAAATCATCAATGTAGGATGTTGCTCTTGTCCCCATTCCTATATAGTTATAACTATATTCTACAGTTATACTGTCATTAAACTCATCAACTAATATGTAATTATTAAGATAGTAATCGTTAAGATCATAGTGTTTTCCGTCAACACTGCCGGAAATATATTTTCCAGTTTGACAGTCTATTAATAGTTTCATAGTATGCCAGCAGAATGGGTTATCTCCAGCTGTATCTTGTAAATGGATTGTATCTATCAAGTTACTCCCCGAGTCATCAATTATGTGAATTTCGCCATTTGTATGTAATCTTATTGCTCCATTTTTTTCTTGTTTTTCGCCATCTTGATAAATACTTAATTCATGGTATTCCTGGTTTGAATCTATGGTAAAAGCGATTTCTATACTTACATTTCTAAAAGGCTGCCATGGGAAATCTTTTTTTATTCCAATTACAGTATTATCTGGTGTTGTACCGTCTGTTGATATGTTTGCACTGTGTCCTTTTGTATAATAATGTTTATTATGAAAAGTTTCAACATTAGTATAACTGTTTCTTTTATTCCATTGTAGTTGTTGTCCTTCGAAATCATCCTGCCAGTAAATGCTACTATCTAGGTTTAGAGTAATATTTTCTACATCTACTTCTTCTTGACTTTTATCAACTTCTATATCTTCTAATGTTTGATCATAATTATCAATTTGTTGAAGTATATTGTTACCCCACATCATTGTGGCTCCAACTATTAGGATGGCTATTGGTAATGTTAACATTGTACCGGTGACTGAAGCCACCGCTTGTTCCCTGTATTTTCTATTAGCCTTCATTTTTTTACCATCCCTCTTTTTTTATTCTAAACCTAGTTTTTCAAAAAATTCTAAATCTCTGAAAACAAAATCATCGATAAAAGATGTGGATTTGCTGCGTACAATATTTGTATATGAAATCCTAGTAACTTCTGCATTTGCTGATGGATTACCATTATTTTCTATTGTACAATTATCTATATTATATTCTGTTCCATCAAAATCTAAACTAATATATTCGCTTTTTGAAAGATCTATTTTTAAAACAATTGTATGCCATCCAAATTTGTCTTTAAGAAGAGGAACATCATTAGCTATTGTTTCATACTTAGCTACACCGTTAGTTGTACTTTCATTCCAGCAATATATTTTGTTATTCTGAATATCTATTTTTATTGATCCGATGTTATCTGTATCGTTTTGACTTATATTTAAAAATTTGAATGTTTCTCCTGCATATTCATCTATTGTGAATTTAAGTTCGATACTAACTTTTCCAAGGTTTTTTGTTGGAAACGGTTTATGAATCCTTGTGTAGCCTGATTCTGTTGTTATGTTTGCTCCAAGTGTTCCCGTAAAATAGCTTTCTTCTCCGCCAGATGTTGGTCCAACACTCATGTTGGAATCAGGATTGCTTTTGTCTAATATCCATTGTGAGCAGTCAAAGTCGCATTCGTATCCATCCTGCCAGATTATGTCTTTATCTTTAAAATGTGAAAGGTTTATTGATAACTCATTGTAAATATTGGTTGTTTTTCTTACGCTATCTTGTAGATCTTTTAGTTGATCTATGAGTCCTTCTGCCCATGTCATCATAGCTGTTATTATTAGCATTATTATAGGGAGGACTAAGAGTGTTCCAAGTACTGGAGCTACTGCAATGTTGTGTTCTTTAGCTTTTTGATTAGCTTTCAATTTCCTTTCCTCACCTTGCTTTTTTTGATTATATCATAAATTATATAATGTGATATACTCTATTAATGATTATATTTAAATTTAACGTGATATTATGTCATAATGAGAAAAATGTTACAAATAAAACCAAACCCAGGCAACATAACAAATTCCTCACAACTTCCAATCATACACTCACTTTACCAAAACCAGCTTTTGTAAAAAACTATATTTAAAACTAATGTGGAAAAATAACAAAATGAAAAAAAAATTAAGAAACAATTAAACTAATAAAAACAAACAACAAAACAATACCCATAAAATCACCAACAGTAGTAACCACAGGAGCTACAACATCATCCGGATCCATACCACGTTTAAAAGACAAAAAAGCAGTAAAAACACTAACAAAACAAAGCAAACAAACAAGCAACACACCAGACAAGAGCACAACTAAAACAAAACTCAAAAGACTAATATTTATCCCTATATCCATAAAATAATAAACAAAATAATAAATAATTAAACCAAGAATAAAATAAGAAACAACACCAAGAAAAATACTAGTAATAAAACTATCACGCATCTCATCATCCTTAACATTTATTTTAACAGAACCAACATGAAGACCAGAAGCTAGACGAGCACCCAAAACACTACCAATATTTCCACCTACACCATTAATCACAGGGAATGAAACAAGAAACAAGGGAAACAAAACAAGAATATTCTGATTAAACAAAAGAATCTGACCCGCGATAATCTCAACAAACACAGTCAATGTTAGAAGAGGCATGCTGTTTTTCACAATTTTTTTCCAACTATAAATCACAACAACCCCTCCACAAACAAGGCACTAGCAAAAATACAAACCATTGTAACAATATCGCCAAAAGTCGTTAGAGCTGGCCCTGTTACATTATCTGGATCCCAACCACGTTTGAATACCACAAAAACAATAGAAACCGTTAAACCCGTAAGTATCAAAGCTGAAAGTACACCAGCTAAAAAAACAATAGTTACAAGTTTTAAACCATCAGGATTAGCACCCATCAAAACAGATGTAACAAACGCAAGAATTCCAATTATCACTGACATTGAAAAACTTAGAATAAAACTACCAAGAATATTCTGTCTGAGTTCAACATTCCACATATTGTTTTCATCAATAACACCCAGATGATAAGCTGAACCCAACCGACTTCCAAAAGCAGTACTAATACTTCCACGAAGAGCAATAATACCAGGTATAACCACTATTAACCCAGGTATGTTTTCAAAAAGATTCGTCATCAAACCAAGAGTGTTACCCGCTAATAGGCCACCAAGTCCACATATCACTAGCAGGGGGAGGCTCTGCTTTATCATCTCTTTTACAAGCATAACACATTGCCTCCATGGATTCTTTACTCACACTCCTATCTAAAATTGGGAACATGTAATATTTTTTATTACAAATAACAACTTCGGTAACGATCCCAAAGCATATCTGTATATTCTTCAATTGCTTTAATTTTTTCTGCATCACGCTTAGGTTTAAACAATGGTTTAAAACGACCCTGAAGTTTCAACCAATCCTCAACAGGTTTACGATCAATTTTACCCTCAAGTATAAGCTTGCTTTTTTTGTTAAAAGTCACTTTTTCGTTTTCATACTCAAACAAAGACCATGCTCCGCATTCAATAGCCATAGTACCCATTTCAACAGTTTTCTCCATAGGAAAACGCCAACCCGGTGGACAAGGCGCAAGAATCTCAATATACTTTGGTCCTTTGATATCTTTAGCCTTTTTTACTTTATTATAAAGATCCTCAGGATAGCTTATACATGCTTGAGCTGCATATGGTGGATGGTGAGCCTGAATTATTTCACTCATCTGTTTAGGAAACTCTTCTTTACCACCAACAGTAGTCGTAGTCCATGCACCCATAGGTGTTGCACCACTACGTTGAATTCCAGTGTTAGAATAAATCTGATTATTGTAACAAATATAGATAAAATTTGTACCTCGTTCTATAGCGCCAGATAAAGACTGAAGACCTATATCATATGTTCCACCATCGCCAGCCCAAGCAAGAACTGTGGTATCCTCTTTTCCCTGTTGCTTTAAAGCAGCCTCTATACCTGATGCTCCAGCAGCAGCTGCCTCAAAAGCAATATTCATAACTGGTACATCAAAACTAGTATAAGGATACAAACTCTCAATAACTGCAGTGCAACAAGCAGGAACGACCATAACCGTGTTTTTACCAAGTGCTTTAAAAACAGTACGAAGCCCAATCGTTGCAGGGCAACCAGGACACGCCG
>CAYMOC010000020.1:0-23489 GCA_964391965.1 uncultured Thermoplasmatales archaeon
GCATAATCATCTACTTTTGCAACAGTATCAAGAGCCACTGGTTCATCATTTACAAATGTAAATGGGTTCAACTCAAGATATACAAAATGATAATCTACAAGCATCTTGTAAAGCGCTTTAATAAAACCTGCTACGGTGTCTTTTTTGTTTCCAAGTTCTTTAGGTAGGAATCCTTTAACATCAACATCATCTATTGATTTATCAATTGGTATATCAAGTTCTACTACACTATCCCAAACTTCTTCAATATTTACTCCACCTTTTGTTGAAAAATGAATAGTATCATGTTCACGATGAGTAGTAATTGCAATATAGTATTCTTCTTCATGTGGAACAAATTTTTCAACAAGAAAATGAGTTAATATTCCAGTGGTTTTCCCTGTAGTTTGAGTGATTGTTACTTTTTTATTCATACGTTCTTTGATCCACTCTTGAACTTCTGACCATGATTTGTTAACAAACAGTAGATTGTTTTTTCCACGTTTTCCAAAAAGTTGATCTGGTTTAGCTACTAGTTTTTCTTTTTTAACCCATGGGTTTTCTTTTTCTATTTTTTTCCAATCAGCGTTTGGACCAATCAAAACCTGTTTATCTTCAAATTTGAATTTGTTATCAGAAAATTCAGGTAATGCTTTGGCCATCATTCTTTTCGCATCATATTCTCTTATTCCTTTTTGTGCCATATTTTTCTTTTTCCTCCTAAATCAAAAATTTAGGTTTTGTTTTTCATGTAAGCAAGTGTTCCACCTGCTAACAATACTTTTTTCTGTCTATCAGACAAGTTATAAGAAGCCTTGAATTCGATTCCTTTTGTTTTGTTTTTAACTGTCACTTTTTCATCTTTTTCTATTTCTTCTTTTGCATTTGGTATTTCTAGTTCATCTCCTTGTTCGATTTTATCATAGTCTTCCTCGTTAATGAACTTCAAAGGTATTATACCAAAATTAAGAAGGTTTGCTTCATGGATTCTTTCCATGGATTTTGCGATAACTGCCTTAACTCCCATATACATTGGACATAATGCTGCATGTTCCCTGCTGCTTCCTTGTCCGTAGCTGTATCCTCCGATTATGATGTTGTCTTTGCCGCTGTCACGTATTTTTTCAGCTCTGTCATGGAATTCAGGATCTACAACTTCAAAAAGAAACTCTGAATACTTGGGTACATTGCTTCTGTATTTCATCTTTGAACCCGCAGGAATTATGTGATCAGTTGTGATTTTGTCCTCAACTTTTATTGTAACCTTGCCACCGATTTTTTCAGGGAGTGGATTACTAGCAGGTGGATCGCCAATGTTTGGACCGCGATAGACTTCTACTTCTTCTTTTACTTCATCTGGGAAAATAAACATACTGTCATCTATTTGGAATTTTTCAGGCATTTCAACATCAGGATATTCTATACCCATGTCTTCCAGATCACGAGGATCTGTAAACTTTCCAGTTAAAACTGCAGCAGCTGCTGTTTCAGGGCTAACAAGATAAACATTTGCACTTTTTGTTCCACTTCTTCCTAAAAAGTTACGGTTACTGGTTCTAAGTGAAACTGATTCAGTTTTTGGTGATTGACTGTTTCCTATACAGAAACCACATGCTGATTCAGCAAGACGTGCCCCAGAATCAAGAATGCTTTTTAGTCCACTATCTTTTGATATATTTTGTAAAACTTGTCTAGAACCTGGTGCTACAACAAAACTTGTTTTTGGATGAGCAGTTTTCCCTTCGACTATTTTTGCAACAGTCATAAGATCTCTATATGATGAATTTGTACAACTTCCAACACATACCTGGTCGACTTCCATTCCCTCAAGATCTCGTACTTTGCTTATGTTTCCTGGACTATGAGGTGTTGCTGCGAGTGGTTCAATTTCACTTAGATTTATTTCTACTACTTGATCATATTCAGCATCAGGATCTGCTTTGAGTTCTGTCCAATCTTCTTCTCGTCCTTGTGCTTTTAGAAACTCTTTTGTTATTTCATCACTAGGAAAAACACTTGTTGTAACGCCACATTCAGCTCCCATGTTGGTTATAGTTGCACGTGCTGGTACATTAAGAGTTTTAGCACCTGGTCCACCATATTCAAAAACTTTTCCAACGTTTCCTTTGGTTGTAAATTTTTCAAGAACCTTAAGTACTACATCTTTAGCGCTAACCCATGGTTTGAGCTTACCAGTTAGATTGATTTTTACAACTTTTGGATATGTAAGATAAAATGGTCCACCAGCCATTGCAACAGCTACATCAAGACCTCCAGCTCCTATTGCGATCATTCCTATTCCACCATTGGTTGGTGTATGGGAATCGGATCCTAGTAGTGTTTTTCCTGGCTTTCCAAAACGCTCTAAATGTACTTGATGACAGATTCCGTTTCCAGCACGGGAATAACTTATTCCATACTTTGCTGCAACAGTTTGCAAGTATCTATGGTCATCAGCATTTTCAAAACCAATTTGAACTGTGTTATGATCTACATAACTAACTGATAGTTCCGTTTTTATTTTTGGGACATTCATCGCTTCAAACTGTAGATATGCCATTGTACCTGTGGCATCTTGAGTTAGTGTTTGATCGATTTTAATTCCTACTTCTTTACCCTTTTCGGGTTTTCCTTCTACAATATGTTTGTCTAAAATTTTTTCAACTATTGTTTTCCCCATAATTTTACCATCTCGCTTAATTATCTAATTTAACCTTTTTTCGGCTAAATACTAATATATTTAATAAATGTTTTGCAACTTAATTACTACAAATAACTAATAAACAGTTCATTAATTATCATAATGTAAAATATTACAAAGAAATATGAGCATAATACTATTCAATTAGTTTTTTTTTGTAAAAATGAGAAAAATATTTTATACCCTTTTCTGCTTTCACATTTTCTTGTGACCCGAAATAATCTAACTCCAAACGAAAAAAAAGTCCTATACGGAATGGTAAAATATCCAAATTATAACGACAGAGAACTATCAAACAAAATAAAAGTAAAACTATCAACCCTAACATCAATAAAAAGAAGATTACAAGAAAAAGACTATTTTCAAGTTTTAACTATACCCCTTCTTAACAAAATGGGCTGTGAACTACTATCAGTAATCCATACCAGGTTTAACCCTGTCATCCCACTAGAAGAACGAGTAAAAAAAACAAAAAGCACCATCGAAGTTTTTGAAGAAATATTTTATTCAGTAGGTGAACAAGAAAAAGGATTCTCGGTAAGTCTATCTGATAACTATGCAAATATAGCACGTATTAATGACATAAGAACTGAAACATTTGGAAAAATAGGTTTACTAGAAGAAGAATCCCCTGAAGAAGTTATTTTTCCATTTGAAAACAGTAATATTGTTAGATTTTTTGATTTTGAAAATGTGCTAAAAAATATATTTCAAATTGAAAACAATAATAAATCTTCCAATGACTGGTTTCATGATGTAGAAAACATTGAGTTGACAAACAAAGAAGGAGATGTTTATTGTGCTATTGTTGAAAATCCTGATCTTACAAATCAAGAAATTGGTGATAAAGTAGATTTATCTCGTCATACAGTTTCCAGGATAAAAAAAAATTTTTATAAACAAGGGTTACTGAAAAGATTAGTAATACCTGATCTGGAAAAACTTGGCTTTGAAATACTAGCCTTTTATCATTTTCGTTTTAATCCTCATACACCACCAACAAAAGAAGAAATAGAATTTCTTGATTCTTTTTCAACACTATTTTTTGCTTGGAAAAAATTTGAAGCAGTGATTATTTCAGCTTATCCAACATATCAAGCCTACAAGGAGGATAAGATGTCTAAGATACGTATTTTAAGAGAAAATGATGTAATATCTTACACACCTTTGGTTGGTAAGTATCGTTTTGAACGTATGATTACTATAAAAAATTTTGTTTTCGCTCCTCTTGTCAAAAAAATTTTAAAAACAAGAAAAGAGTAAAAATCTGTTTTTCGTTTTTTGTCGAGAAGTTTACATGATAATGTTGTATTTTGGGTTGTTTTGTTTTAATGTATAATACTTTTATATTTTTAGTTACAATTTTTTAAACATTTCATGAAAAGATACTTATACTGTAATTGTATTCGGGCAAATCACGGGTAAGGGTTAGTTTAACCCTTATTGACGATATCTTTAATTTGAAGAATCAAAAAAGTTTTGGAGATGTATGATAAAATGGTAGAAGAAACAGAGAATGTTTATGAGCCATCTGAAGAAATGAAGGCTCGAGCTCATATCAAAAGCATGGATGAATATCGAGATATGTATAATGAATCCATAAACAACCCCGATGAATTCTGGGGAAAAATGGCTGAAGAACATATTTCATGGTACAGAAAATGGGACAAAGTCAAAGACTACGATTTCAATAAACCAGAAATAAAATGGTACAAAAACGCTAAATTAAACGCATGTTACAACTGTTTAGATCGTCATGTTGAAAATGGACATGGTGATGACACTGCCCTTATATGGGAAGGAAATGATCCAGAAAACATCAAAAAATATACTTTTAACGAACTACTTGAAGAAGTATCAAAATTTGCAAATGTTTTAAAAGATAAAGGAGTCAAAAAAGGAGATCGTGTTTGTATCTATCTTCAAATGGTTCCAGAACTTGCTATAGCAATGCTTGCTTGTGCTCGAATTGGTGCAATTCACTCTATAGTTTTTGGAGGATTTTCAGCTGATGCATTAAAAGACAGAATAAATGACTCTGAATGTAAAATTCTTATAACGCAAGATGGTGCCGCTCGTGGAAAAAAATCAATACCTATGAAACCAAGTGCTGACAAAGCAGTAAATGGTTCGCCATCAATAGAATCTGTTATCGTTGTAAAACGTACTGATTCAGATGTTGAATGGTCTGATAAAGATCATTGGTGGCATGAAGAAATGGAAAACGCTGATACTGAATGTGAACCTGAAGAGATGGACTCTGAAGATACATTATTCATTCTTTATACATCTGGTTCAACTGGTAAACCAAAAGGAGTACTTCACACCACTGGAGGCTATATGGTTTATACTGCTGTAACTCATAAATATGTTTTTGATTATCGCCCTGGAGATATCTACTGGTGTACAGCTGATATCGGTTGGATTACAGGTCACTCATATATCATCTATGGACCTCTTGCTAACAAAGCAACAACTTTGATGTATGAAGGGGTTCCAAACTATCCAGATTATGGTCGTTTCTGGGATATCTGCGAAAGACATAAAGTAAACATCTTTTATACTGCTCCAACAGCAATTCGTGCTCTTATGAAACAAGGAGATAAATGGGTAGAAGACCATGATCTTAGCTCTTTTAAAGTCCTTGGAACAGTTGGGGAACCAATCAAATCAAAAGAATGGCACTGGTATTACAATCTTATAGGTGGAAAACGCTGCCCGATAGTTGATACCTGGTGGCAGACAGAAACTGGCGGAATACTACTAACTCCATTACCTGGAGTGACACCATTAAAACCTGGTAGTGCAACACTTCCATTCTTTGGAGTAGAACCAGTAATTCTTGATGATGAGGGAAACGAAGTAAAAGGAAACGATGTCTCAGGAAACCTTGCAATAAAAACATCATGGCCTGGTCAATTAAGAACAATTTATGGGGATCATGATCGTTTCAAAGACACCTATTTTTCACAGTTCCCAGGAAACTACTTTAGTGGAGACGGATGCTATAGAGACCCTGATGGATACTACTGGATAACAGGAAGAGTAGATGATGTAATCAATGTTAGCGGTCATCGTATGGGTACTGCTGAAATCGAAGGCGTTCTCGGTAAACATCCAAAGGTTGCTGAAGCAGCAGTTGTAGGATTCCCACATGAAATCAAAGGCGAAGGAATCTATGCTTATATTACATTGAAAGCCGGAGAAAATGCAAATGAAGCTCTTACAAAAGAACTAATTACAAAAGTACGTGAAGAAATCGGACCAATAGCTAAACCAGATAAAATACAATACACAAATGATCTTCCAAAAACACGAAGCGGTAAAATCATGAGACGTATCCTTCGTAAAATCGCAAAAGACGAACTTGATGATCTTGGTGATACAAGTACTCTTGCTGATCCAAGTATTGTTGACACTCTTATCGAAAACAAACAATAAAACAAAAAACAACTCTTTTTTTCTTTTTTTTATTTTTCTGCAATTACAAGCATTTCAAAATCTTCAGTTGTAAGTTTATCGTTTCGCGAAAATGCACCATGTTTTGCACCATAAATATCAATTTTTTTAAAACCAAGAGATTTTAACAACCATGTAATTTCAGATGGCGCATAAAATCTTTCATTGCATTCTAATTTCTTAATATTCCCTGAATCATCTTCCACAGTAACCATATTATGGTCTCTAAAAGTCATTAAATCAAAAGTATTACTTTTACAAGTAGTATTTCCTTTATCCTTAGTTGAATGAAATTCTTCAATTGAATGATATAATGGAAATAAACAATTAAGTGCTGAAAAAATCAGCTTACCAGATTTTTTTAAAGATTCAGCAGCATTTCTTAATATCTCAAAGTTCATTTCATCTGTTTCCATCAAACAAAATCCTCCTTCACAAAGCATTATTGCCAAATCAAACTTATTTTTAAAAGGGAGTTTTCTTGCATCATGTTTTTGAAATTCAATATATAAATTTTGTGCTTTTGCTCTTGCCTGTTTTAATTGAGACTCTGATAAATCAATTCCTAAAATATTATATCCTCTTTTTGTTAATTCAATCGAGTGTCTACCTGTCCCACATCCAATGTCTATTATTTTCAGTGATTTATCAAAATCTATTTCTTTTTCAATAAAGTCACATTCGCCAACTGTTCCCTTTGTAAAACTTTCATTATCATAGTTTTTACCATAATTCTCAAATAATGATTCATACCATTTTTTCATCAATAAATAACTCCTTTTTATTATCCTATTTTACCACTTTTTTGTAATATTACACTTAAGTAGATAAATGTGATTAATGAAATCATTCTTTTTTTAGGGGAAACTCTTAACTCTGATTATTTATTCATGTTTTTTTGAGTCATGGACAAAGAGTCTGTTGTGGGAGGAATAATTCAGCTGATACGTAAGGCTGAAGTGGATCTTCCAAATGATGTTGTTGATGCGTTAAAAAAATCTTATAAGTCTGAGGAAGGTATAGCTAAGGTTCAGATTGATAATATTTTAAAAAATGTTGAGATTGCTAAAAAATCTAAACGTCCTATGTGTCAGGATACAGGGGTTCAGACTTTTTTTGTTGAAGTTGGTAAAGATTTTTCTTATTCTGGTTTTTTAAAAGATTGGATCACTGAGGCTGTGAAAAAAGCAACTGTTAAGATTCCTTTGCGTCCTAATACTGTTGATCCTTTCACTAGTTTTAATCATAAGGATAATGTGGGTGATTATATTCCTGCTATAACCTGGGATTTTTGTGATGGTGATGAAGTTGTTATTACTGCTATTCCTAAAGGTGGTGGTAGTGAGAATATGAGTAAGCTTGTGATGCTTAAACCTGGTGAAGGACTTGATGGTGTCAGGGATTTTGTTGTTCGTGAGATTTTAAAAGCGGGTGGTAACCCGTGTCCGCCTACTGTGGTTGGTATTGGTATTGGTGGTGGAGCGGATCTTGCTATGAAACTTGGGAAAAAAGCTCTATTGCGTCCTGTTGGAGAAAGACATAAGGATAAGGAGATTGCTAGTTTTGAAAAGAGTTTAATTAAGAGTTTGAATTCCACGGGTGTTGGTCCTATGGGTCTTGGCGGTAAAACTACGGTTTTGGATGTTCATGTTGAAAAAGCTCCTCGTCATCCAGCTAGTCTACCTGTGGGTATGGTTGTTCAATGTTGGGCTGACCGTCGTGCGAGTATGAGAATAAAAAATGATGGTTCTTGGGAGGTTTTTTAGATGGCTGAGTATAATTTTAAAACCCCTGTTTCTAAAAAAGATGTTGAAAAACTTCGTGTTGGTGATGTAGTTTTTTTATCTGGTGATGTTTTTACAGCTCGTGATCGGGCTCATTCTTTAATGCTTAAAGAATCTGAGCTTCCTTTTACTCCTTCTGATATGGTTTTGTATCACTGTGGACCCTTGATGCAAAAAAAGGATAATGAATGGGATGTTGTTTCAGCAGGTCCAACTACTAGTAGCCGTATGGAACTTTTTCAGGATCGTTTTATTGAAAAATTTGGTATTAGATTAATTATTGGCAAAGGAGATATGGGAAAAGATACACAAAAAGCTTTACAAAAATATACATGTGTGTATGCTTCTTATACTGGTGGAGCAGGAGCGTTGGCTGCTGATTCTATCAAAAAAGTAAAAAATGTTTTCTGGCTAAAGGATTTAGGTATGGCTGAAGCAGTATGGTTGTTTGAAGTCGAAAAATTTGGCCCTCTTATAATATCCATGGATTCACATGGAGAATCAATATTTAAAAAAAGGTGAAAAAAAATTATGAGTTTAGATTACAAAGAAGTATCAACAGTTCTCAAAGATTTTATTAAAACCTATGTTGAAAACTCAGGAATGGATGGAGTAGTACTTGGTCTTTCAGGTGGAGTGGATTCAGCAGTTACTGCTCTTCTTTGTCAACAAACTCTTGGTAGAAAAAACACTAAATGTGTGTTTTTACCTGATGAAACCACACCTGAAATAGATATTAAACATCAAAAACAACTTGTAAAAAAATATGATTTTCAATGTACAACCAAAGATATAACTGAACTTGTTCATCAGGTTGAAAAAAATTGTACAATAAAACCCAATGCTTTGGCTCTAGGTAATATCAAAGCACGTCTTCGTATGGTGCTTCTTTATGGTCATGCAAACATGAATCATAGTCTAGTATGTGGTACTTCTAATAAATCTGAGATTTTGGTTGGTTATTTTACAAAATATGGAGATGGAGGAGTGGATTTGATGCCTATTGGAGATCTATACAAAACTCAAATATACGATCTTGCTGAATATCTAGGTATTCCAAAACCTATCATAAAAAAACCCCCAAGTGCAGGACTTATCAAGGGCCAAACAGATGAAGATGAACTAAAACTCAGTTATGATGAGTTAGATACCATCTTATTGGGACTAGAAGCAAAAAGAGATTTAAAAACCATTTCAAAAAATGTAAATGTGAATCTTTCTCATGTAAAACGAATTCGTGATATGAGAGCAAAAAGTGAACATAAACGAAGATCGGCTTTAATATCCAAGATCGGTGTTCGAACACCTGGTTTTGACTGGCGAAGCCCTGTACAAAAAGGATAATATACTTTTTTTAATCTTTATTGTTTAATTTTTTACATTTATAATTCGAAAATGTATTAATAAAAAAGTAAAAAAAGATATATAAATATGTATCCTATATTTTTAGTTTGCTTCCTGTTATCTTTTCATAAGCTTCCTGATAGCGTTTCTTTGTTCCATTAACAACTTCATCAGGCAGATTTGGTGGTGTACTATCTTTATCCCAACCTGTGCTACTTAGGTAATCACGCAGGTATTGTTTATCGAAACTTGGTTGCCTTTTACCAGGTGTGTATTCATCAGCTGGCCAAAACCTTGAGCTATCCGGTGTGAGAACTTCATCCACTACTATTATTTGATCTCCTATTTTCCCAAATTCGAACTTGGTATCAGCTATAATTATTCCTTTTTTACGGGCGTATTCTGATCCCTCTTTGTACATTCGAAGGCTGAGTTCTTTGAGTTTCTCAGCATCCTCCTCGCCGATGATTTCTTTCATCCTGTCATAACTTATGTTTTCGTCATGACCTGTTTCAGCTTTAGTAGATGGAGTGAAAAGTGGTTCAGGGAATTTCTCTGATTCCTTCATACCTTTTGGTAGTTTAATGCCACAAACTGTTCCATCTTTTTGATAAGATTTCCAAGCCGAGCCTGATATGTAACCTCTAACAATGCATTCTATCGGGAAAACCTTTGCTTTTTTAACAAGCATACTTCTACCTTCAAGAACCGGTTGATGAGGTTTTAGATCATTTGGAAATTCCTGAAAATCAGCTGTTATCATATGACTTGGAACCAGATCCTTGAAATAATCAAACCAGAATGCTGAAAGCTGAGTCAAACAAACTCCTTTACTAGGAATTGGTTCATGAAGAACATGATCAAAAGCTGAAATACGATCTGTAACAGTCAACAAGAGTTTGTCATTTAACTCATATATATCTCTTACTTTTCCTTTTTTAAAAGCCTTTAATGGTAGATTTGTTTCTGATACTACACTCATAAAATATTGTTTCCTCCCAAAATCCTATTTTTTTTCTACATTATTTCTGCGTTTTCTTTTACTTTTTTATCACACACAACAGGTCCTTTTTTGGTTTTCAACAACTTATTTCCATAAACTGCCTGTTGTTTGTTGTTTATTTTCATACTTATTTTTTTGAACTCGTCAAAGTCTAATAGTTTAACTGGTTTACGGTCTATATCCTCAACAAAAACCTTAGAGCCTGCCTTAACATCGCCTGGTTTTAACAATGAAACCACACCATCGTTATCTTCTGCTGCAAGAAGCATACCGTTGGATGTGACACCGCGTATTTTCGCGGGTTTCAAATTTGCAACCATAACAATTTTTCTGCCCTTAAGTTCCTCTTGAGAGTAATATTTTTTCATACCTGCAACAAGGACTTTTTTACCCAGAATACCTAGGTCGACATGTAACATGTAGAGTTTATCTGCATCAGGATGATCTTTGACATCTAGAATTTCTGCTACACGTAAATCAAGCTTTGAAAACGGATCATCCTTTTTTTCTTCCATGAAATCAGAAAGATCTAGTTTATTAAATAACGGTTTCGGTCTTTGTAGTTCAAAATCGGTGTTTAAATCAGAAACCGCTTCATCCCAACTTGTTTGATGAACTGAACCATCTTCACCTATCATATTCCAGATTTTATCGGAGGAATATGGTAAAAATGGTGACATAAAAACAGAAAGGGCTTTAGCTATCTTTAGGCAAACATAAAGTATAGTGCCACAGCGTTTTTTGTCTTCTTTTACAACCTTCCAGGGTTGCATATCATTAAAGTAAACATTACCTGCTGAAGCAAGACTCATGATGCTACGAAGACCTAGTTTAAACTCACATTTATATATATAATCAGAAGCCTCTTTAGATATCTCATTGATTCTCGTTAACACTTTTCTATCATCATTAGTTAAAACATCAGGTTCTGGAATTACGCCATAGTTTTTATGAGTAAAAGTAACCACACGATGAATAAAATTACCATATGCTCCAACTAGTTCATCATTGTTTTTAGCTACAAAATCCTCCCAAGTCCAATTACTGTCCTTCTTCTCAGGCATATTAATAGAAAGATAATAACGAAGAGGATCAACATCGATTTTTTTAAGAATATCAGGAACCCATATTGCTAGACCACGACTTTTAGAAAACTGCTCCCCCTCTAATCGAAGATATTCATTAGCAGGTATATCATATGGAAGCTGCAAACCTTTGTCATAACCCATCAGAATTGAAGGCCAGATAATACTATGAAAGGGTATGTTGTCTTTTGCTAAAAAGTAATAATGCTCAGATTGAGGATTTTCCCACCACTCCTGCCATTTATCAGAATCGCCATGTTTCTCAGCCCATTCTTTACTAGCAGCAAGATATCCTATCACTGCATCAAACCAAACATAAATACGTTTATTTTCAAAACCCTTGATAGGAACTTTTATCCCCCATTTCATATCACGAGTAATAGCACGATCCTTAAGACCATCCTTCAACCAGTTCTGAGTAAACTTTAAAACATTATTCTTCCAATAATTTTTATCATCCAACCAAGAAAGAAGCTTATCTTCAAACTTACTAAGAGCAAAAAACAAATGATTACTAGAACGAATCTCCGGAGTACAACCACAAATCTTACATTTAACATCAATTAGTTCACTAGGTTCAAGGATTTTACCGCATTCATCACACTGATCCCCACGACACTCAACACAACCACAATAAGGACATGTTCCTTCAACATAACGATCCGGTAAAAAACGATCACATTTCGAGCAATAAAACGACTCAACTTCTTTCTCATAAATAAAACCATTTTTGTAAAGTGTTAGAAAAATATCTTTAACCACATTTTCATGATTATCAGTAGTGGTACGAGTAAAAAGATCAAAACTAATACCAAGTTGTTTCATGTTTTCAGTATGTTCCTTGTTATAAAGATCCACAACTTGTTGAGGTGTCGTGTTTTTTTTATCAGCTGTGATAGTTACAGGAGTTCCATGTTCATCGCTTCCTGAAACCATAAGTACATCATTTTTCTGCATTCTTTGAAAACGCGCGAAAATATCAGCAGGAAGATAACAACCTGCGACGTGCCCTAGATGAAGTGATCCATTTGCATATGGCCATGCTACACCAATGTAAATTTTTTTGTTCATAACCTATTCAACTCTTATGCGAATATAAGCATAACATTTAAATATGGCGCAATCCTCATATATTTCGGAATTAATCCACTTTAAAAATTATGAAAAATAGCACTTTAAAGGGGTTAATCAATTCAGGGTTAATCTTAATCATTAACTTCATTTCAAAGAAAATAGGAGAATGTTTAACAAAGAATTATAAATGAGTTTGCCACGCTCAAAAAAAAAATAGATATTTAGGTAAAAAAAGTGTGGTAGATATTTGTGCTATTTTTCATAAAAAACTAAAAATAGAGTTTAAAAGAGGTGAAAAATAGATTATGGTTATTGATCCAGCAACAACAAAATACATGATTAAATCTCACATTAAAGCTGATGGAATTGTTGAAAAATCAGATGTCGTAGGAGCTATTTTTGGTCAAACTGAGGGTCTTCTCGGTGATGAACTAGATCTTCGGGAACTTCAAAGATCCGCTCGTGTGGGAAGAATAGAAGTAGATCTTAACTCAAAAAATGGAAAAAGCGAAGGAACAATCACTCTTCCAACAAGTCTTGATAAAGTAGAAACCGTTATTCTTGCTGCAGCATTTGAAAGCATAGATCGTGTTGGTCCATGTAAAGCAAAAATAAATGTTGAACAAGTTGAAGATGTACGAGTTGCACGTAGAAAAAAGGTTATCGAACGAGCTAAACAACTACTTAACAAAGTAATGCAGGAAGAAAGAATTGATGGCGAAAGTATTTCTGATAATGTACGACAAGCTGTACAGATAGAAGAAATCACCAATTATGGTGCTGATCACTGTCCGGCTGGTCCAAATATAAAAAATAGTGATGCAGTAATCGTGGTTGAAGGACGACGTGATGTACTCAATCTTCTAAAGTATGGTATCAAAAATGTTATCGGTGTAGGGGGAACTAATGTTCCAAAAACTGTTAAAGATTTAACCAAAGAAAGGATTACGACAGCTTTTGTTGATGGTGACCGCGGCGGAGAACTAATTCTAAAAGAACTCTTACAGATTGCAGATGTAGACTTTGTAGCAAGAGCTCCACAAACACGTGAAGTAGAAGAAATCCCTCAGAAACTTATCATGAAGGCATTGAAAAACAAAATCCCTGCAGAACAATACGCTGAAATGTATGATATCAAACTTGAAAAAAAAGTAAAACCTGATAACGCTCCATCTAAAGGTGGCAGCAGTAAGAAAGATGATTCTTCTGATAAAAAGAAGGAAAGTAAGAAAGATGATTCTTCTGATAAAAAGAAAGACAAAGATAAAAAACAAGAAAAAAGGATTACATCTGACAAGCAAAAAAAATACAAATCTATCCTTGATGATATCTCTGGTTCATTAAAAGCAGTTCTTATCGATAAAAACGGTAAAGAAATAGATAAAATACCCGTTCGTAAACTAACAGGTATCCTTAAACAAAAAGGAAACATAGCAACCGTTGTTTTCGATGGAATAGTTACACAACGTCTTTTGGATATAGCTAGTAACAAAAATGTCAATGAAATTGTTGGTATGAAACTAGGAAATGTTGTTAAAAAACCAGATACTGTTGATGTTTTAACTAAAGAAGATCTCGACTAAATTGTTTTTCAAAAACAATTCTTTTTTTATTTTTTATTCCAATAAAACCATGGTTTGTTGTTCATATATAAAGTTTGATAGAAAATCATAAAAACCCTTCTAGCAATTTATAAATCTGTTTTAAAATCACATTGGGTGGAAAGACTTATCATGCAGAAGGACGAACTTATACAACTTCATACGTTTTTGCTTCAATTGAAGACTCATTTGGAGGATATAATAGATAATAATGGATGCGAATCCTTTCAGGCTTATACCAAACTTGATGTAACACCATATCAAGTTTATAAATCTAAAAGAGAACATAAACTAGCTGTTTTCACACTTAGTCAAGGAATAGCTGATCTATTATCAAATAATGAATGCCCAGGGCTTGAAAAAATATCTGGCAGACTTAACACAATGTCTGAACGTTTTATGACTGATAAAGAAAAAGAACTCTTCAGACTACCATAAAAAAATTATTCTCTTTTTTTAGATATTTTTATTCATTAAATACGCATCTTCACCATTTTGATAAAAACCCTGCAATATTTCTTTTATTTTGAAACCATGTTTTTGATAGAAACTAATTGCTTTAAGGTTTTTTTTACTTACTTCTAATTCAACATATGATATATTTTCTTCTTTTAATTTCTTTAATAATTGATTTAACAAGTTTGTACCAATTTTTTTTCGTCTAACATGTTTAACAACCGAAAGCATCAAAATTTTAGCTGTTTTTTCATCTGTTTTAAGACCAACAATAAATCCAACTATTCTATTGTTGTATTCAGCAACCCAAAAACCCTGGGGAAATGTTTCATAAAAAAAGTTAAAAATCGAAGGGTTGTATTTTTCTGTAAGTGTTTCAGAAGCAAGTCGTATAATAGTAAACATATCGTTTGGATGAAATTGTCTTAATTTATACACAAAAAACTTGTATGGCTGTGGTGGTTAATAAAATTTTTAAAAACGTTTTTTTGGGCCGGTATTTTTAATAACCCTTTGTTTATTTCAGATTCAAATCCTATTATTGGGAGGCATGATTTGATTTATGGTACTTGATGATGTAGTTGTGACAAAAACAATTTTTAACAGGTTTGCAAAAGAATTCAATGATTGTTTTGATGTAGATGTAGCAATCGCTGGAGCAGGTCCCGCTGGACTTGTTGCTGCTCGATGTTTAGCAGATGCTGGTAAAAAGGTAGTGGTTTTTGAACGTAAGCTCTCAGTTGGCGGCGGCATGTGGGGTGGAGGTATGACCTTCCCTGTTATAGTTGTTCAAAAAGAATCTAAAGGAATCCTTGAGGAGGTTGGTATTAAAACCTGTGACGAGGGCGATGGATACTATAGTGCTGATTCTATTGAATCAGTTACAAAACTTACAGCTGCAGCGATTGATGCTGGTGTGCGTTTTTTTAACACTATAACAGTTGAAGATGTACTTCTTGATAAAGACAAAAAAGTCAATGGTTTTGTAATAAACTGGAGTACAGTTGAAGTAGCTGGTCTTCATGTTGATCCTCTGTCTATTAGGGCAAAATACTGTGTCGATGCAACAGGTCATCCATCTGAGGTTTCTCATATCGTACGTCGTAAATGTGGACCATTAAATACCAAAACTGGTAATATAGAAGAAGAGAAATCTATGTACGCAGAAAATGGTGAAAGAACCGTTGTAGAAAACACTAAAGAAGCATATCCGGGGTTGTTTGTAGCAGGGATGTGTGCTAACGCGGTTTATGGTTCAAATCGTATGGGTCCTATTTTTGGTGGAATGCTTCTTTCTGGTAAAAAAACAGCTGAACTTATACTTGAAAAATTAAAATAAAAAAAATTAGTTTTTTTTATGTGAAATATATACCAAATATTGCTATTAGTGCAACTACTATTGGTACGCAGACTAAGGTTGTCCATGTTACAGTATGGGCTGTTGTTTTTTTATCAATGCCATATGGTAGTAGAAACATGTTTGTGCTTGTAACTGGTAGAACGGCGTTTATTATGATTACGGGGTACCATGCTTCAGAAATAAGTTCTAAAAGTAGCAGAGGTGTAAAAATAGCTATTATTAATAGTGGTGTAATAACTACGGTTAAGACGAAAGTGTTTCTTACCCATTTCCAGTGATCACTATCTACGTTTTTCTTTTCTATTCCAAGAAGTTTTTTTAGTTCTGATTTTTTTAGATCTGTTGGATGTATTCCCGCTCCGACGTAATATAATGCTGCGGGTATAGTTATTGCTGTGTAGAATTTAAGCATGGTTCCAATATCTCCGAAGTCTGCTGTGGTTATACCTGTTTGGCCGTGTATTGCTACTGCTGCTATAACAAAAGCTATTAGGTACCAGGGATAAATTTTTAGAAACCATGGTAGTGGTGTTTTCATGTGTTCTTCTTTTTTTTCTTTGTTTTCTTTTTTATGCATATGTGATAGTATGTAGGGTATTATTGCAAATAGTGCGATTCCTACTAGTGCCATGAAAATTGCTGCGGGTACTGCCCATGCTTCTATTGCTAGCATTGCACCGCCTATGAATGCTGAGCTTCTCCCTTGGTTTGTTAGCATGGTTTTTATGTAAAGATTTCTTTTTTTTCCTGTTATATTTTGTTTTTTTGTTTGATATCTAGCATATAAGAATGCTGTTATATACATTAGTAATATTATTGCTGAAACAATTATTGAGAATTGTATTTCTTTGTTTCCAAAGGTTGTGTTTAGAAATATTCTAAAAATTAGAAGGGGTACGAAGAAGTATAGGATTATTAGCCCTATTTTTTTCATTATTTTATCGATTTTTTCTCTACCTGTTACTTTAGCTATGAGTATGGTTACAATAAAACCTACAAGTATCCAAGGTAGAGTGTAAAGCCCTGATATATATGGAAGTATATCATTTAATATATCTATCATTTTTTATCTTACCCTAAAAAATCCTTTTTTTATCTTTCGATTACACGTTTTGCTTTCCCAGTACTTCTCGGAATAGTTTTAGGTTCAAGAACTTGAACTGGTACATGAAGATTCAAAATACTATAAATCTCATCTTCCGCTTGTTGTTCCATATCATCAATATGTCCTTCTTTCCAACGTTGCTCTGTTGGTTCAATTTCTACTGATAAATTTGTCATACTTCCATGAACTGTTTTAACAATCTGGTAATGTTCACTAGCTCCATCGACTTTCATCAAAGCAGCTTCAATTTGTGATGGGAAAACAATGACTCCTTTAACTTTAAGCATGTCATCAGAACGTCCTTTTATACGCGACTGTATAGGCAGGGTTCTTCCGCATTCACAAACTTCTTCGGTAAGTGATGCTAAATCTTTGGTTCTAAATCTAATTGCAGGGAAGGCTTCTTTTGTAAGGGTAGTAAAAACTAGTTCTCCTTCCTCACCTGGTTCTAGTGTTTCACCTGTCTTTGGATCAATAATTTCAGCGAGGAAATGATCAGCGTTAACATGAAGTTTTTTATGTTCACACTCTGAGACAACACCTGGTCCAATTATTTCTGTAAGTCCATAGTGTTCTGCTGCATTGATGCCCCATCGATTTTCAACATTTGAACGCATCTCTTCACTCCAAGCTTCAGCTCCAAAAGTCCCAAGTTTAAGTTTGAAATCTTTTTTTGGATCAAAACCCATTTCTTCAGCAACCTCAGCCATATACATAGAATATGAAGGTGTTGCAGCAATCGCGGTGGTTCCAAAATCTTTCATAACCTGAATTTGACGTTTAGTATTACCTGAACTAATGGTTATTACCATCGCACCAATTTTTTGAGCTCCTTTTTCAAAACCATGAGCACCAGTAAAAAGACCATACCCATATGAGTTTTGTAGTCTATCGTTTTTTCTAAGACCATTTGCAAAAAGACTACGAGCCATCACTTCACCCCAAAGATCAACATCATTTGCTGTATAAGGTCCTACTACTGGCTTACCAGTGGTTCCTGATGAAGCATGAACTTCAACAATATCATCCATCTCTGTGCAAACCAGTCCAAAAGGATAATACTCTCGAAGGTCCTGTTTTGTAAGAAGAGGAATTTTTTCAATGTCTTTTAGAGTTTTAATATCGTTTGGTCCAACACCAGCATTTTTAAGTTTTTCTTTATAAAACCTGTTTTTTTCATATACTCTTTTAACAAGTGATTTTAAACGTTTAAGCTGAAGTTTTTTAAGTTCAGCCAAAGGCATAGTTTCAACTTTCTTATCCCAATATTCTTTTGTCATAATGTTATGTCTCCCGCTGTTTTCCCAAATAAAATCATATATTATAACAATTTCTGAAAAAAGTAGTTCTCTATGATAAAGAAACATTATTTTTCTACATTTTTCAGGTAAAATTTATATAATAATTATAACATTTAAACTTTCAAAGAGGTTGATATAGAATGAAAGTAAAGCGAAGTATAGTAGTTTATAGCATATTTGCGGTTTTTTTGATGTTATCTATACCATTGGTTTCTAGTTTGAATGCAACGAACAGTGGTGTTTCGTTTGAATATAAAGTCATTGATGAAAAGTGTGGGTTGTGTAGTAAATCTTCAGAGCCTGAAACTTTTGAAGAAGATTTTGAGAGTTTTTTAAATTCGTTTTTTTCTGATACTGATGATTGTAACTCTTGTGACAGTAGTAGAAATCCTTTGAGATGCAGAATTTTGTTTTTCTTTTACCTATTAAATTATATACCTATTGCTTTATTAGCCTTAGTTGTTCAAGGTAATAATATATATCCAGGTTCGCCATGGATAATTCCTGCTTTAATTATATATCTGGTAAATTGTCTTTTCTTTCGTTCGATTATTAGAGCTGTAGGATTGATGTGTCTTTGCAATATCTTTGAATGGGATGAAAGAATCGGAGAAATATTTAATTTTTTACCTGACACTAATTCTTTCTTTGGGAATGCTTCTCATAGTAGTTTAAATAAAAGTTTATGGGTGTAATGATGTATAATGAGAGAGAATTAACCTGATTGATTTTTTTTGTTTTTTGCTGGTTTTTTAATACTTATTATGCCATTTCTTACTAATTTATGGTTTTTATAACTTAATACTCATACCATAGAGGAAAATTATTGAAATAATTTATAACTATGCAATCAATTCCAAATCATAAATGAATTACTTAGTAATTGGATCTGGAATGATGGGTAGAGCAATAGCTTTTGATCTAATTAATTTTTCAAAAAATTCAAAGGTTACTGTTGTTGATAAAGAAGAAAAATTTTTGAATGAAACTAAACAATTCCTAAAAGATAAAGATATATATTTAGATACATTAGATGTTAATGATTCAGAGAGAATAAAACAAGTTTTAGAAAAAAATGATATCGCAATATCAGCAGTTCCATACAATTTCAACTACAAACTAACTAAGTTAGCAATAGATTCTAAAACTCATTTTATAGATCTAGGAGGAAACAACGAAATTGTACAAAAACAAAAAACACTAAATAACCTAGCAACAAAAAACAAAATAACAGTTATTTCCGATTGTGGTCTAGCACCAGGAATGGTATCAACAATAACACGAGACATAGTAGAAAATCTAGACAAAATCGACTCAGTAAAACTAAGAGTCGGAGGACTCCCTCAAAAACCCAAACCACCACTTAACTACCAAATAGTATTTTCCCCAAATGGACTCATAAATGAATATGTAGAAGACACACTTGTACTTGAGAATCATCAGATCAAAACCAAAAAATCTATGACAGAAATAGAATCTATTAATTTCTCAAAGCCTTTTGGAGAAATGGAGGCATTTCTGACATCAGGAGGATGCTCTACACTTCCTTATACCTACAAAAAAATTATTAAAAATCTTGATTATAAAACCATAAGGTACCCAGGTCATTGTAAAAATTTCAAAAAAATCTTTAAATTAGAAAAAAATAACCGACAAAATCTTATTAACCAACTTTTAGAAAAGATACCAATCCAAGGGGATGATGTTGTTTTATTAAAAGCAATAGGAAATGGAATAAAAGACGATGAACAAAAAGTAATTGAGTACACAATGATAGATTACTATGACCAAAAAAACAATATCTCTGCAATGATGAGAACAACAGCTTACCCCGCTTCAATAATTGCTCAACTTATAGAGAAACAAATAATAAACAAACCCGGTGTTTATACTCCTGAAGAAATCATACCACAAAAAGATTTTTTTGAAGAACTCGAGAAAAGAAACATAAAACTAAATAAAAAAATTACAAGGAGCTGAAACATTTTTTTATGACCAACTCAGTTTTTGATGAAGGAAAAAACAAAGCTTTAGAAAAACTAAACAAAGCACTAAAAGAAGAACAGGTTGACAAAAAAATACTACCTATTCTTAACATTTTGAATAAATCTGAAAATTTTTTTACAAGCAGTAGTTGCTCTGGAAGAGTAGTATTATTAGAATTACCTGAACTTGGTGATAAAAAAAACGCTGATTTTCTTGGAAAATGGCACAAAACAATCAATAAATCTGATGTTTTAAAAGCTGCTGAAAAAACAAAAAAACAGAATCAAATGTGGCTTCTTGCCCAACCTCCTATTATGCATGTTTGCTGTAAAAATATTGACTCTGCTAATCTTCTGATGAAAACAAGTATAGCATCTGGTTTCAAACACTCTAGTTTTAAATCAACAAAGGAAAAAATAATAGTTGAAATCTGCAGCACCGAAAGACTTGATTTCCCCATTGGAAAAAAAGGAAAAATACTATGTGATAATACTCATATTGATTTTTTAATAGAAATTGCTAACAATATAATCACAAGATCTGAAGAAAAAATTAAACGTTTAGAAAAAAATTTAGCCAAAAACTTTTAAATACCTGTAAAACAACATTTTTTATTGGTAAGATACGCACATGGATGAAAAAAAGAATCTAACAATCATTTTTATTGTTACATTACCAATTTCATTAACTATTTTTACTTTTGTTTTTTTTAATTTTGATCAGATTTTTAATAGTTATTTATACGTATTTATTCCCTTGTGCGGTTTACTTATATTTTTTGTTTGTTTGTTTTCATTTAAAAAATTAATAGCTGAAATAAAATATGATTTGTCTTTTAAGAAAAATCGTGAAAAAACTATTCGGGA
This sequence comes from uncultured Thermoplasmatales archaeon, assembly GCA_964391965.1. GTDB lineage: Archaea > Thermoplasmatota > E2 > DHVEG-1 > DHVEG-1 > JAZKSG01. The sequence goes on from CAYMOC010000020.1 coordinate 21,105, forward strand.
TTATTATCGTTATAAGATGATGATGGATCCACCAGATTGGGATACATAATTTTTTTTTATTATGATCCATATCTGCTGTGTGTTAACCATGCTTTGTTTGGTATTTTTTTGTAGATTCCAAAGTCTTCTTCTTTTGGTTTTTTGTATGCTTGTTGTTTTATTATTTTATCATTAAAAGCCCAGTAATATCTTCTAATGTATCTTCCTTCTTCTCTTGTTTCTTCTCGTCTTATTTTTAAAAGATTCTCTCTTTGTAGCTCATAAAATAATGCTCTTGCGTATTTATCTATATCCTGATCTTCTATTTCTTTTCTTCCATCAAATATTTCTTCAACGGTTTTTGTTAGTGCTACTGCATCTTCTTTTGCCATGTTAAAAGTGTTTTTCAATGCCTTCATTAGTAGTTTTTTCATAGTTTTTTTATCTCTCCATTCCAATTGTTTTTTTGTTTTTCTTGTTTAAAACAGTTTATTGTACAACTGTTATCAGGGTTGTTTACAGTTCTTACCAGTAGAAGAAAAAGATGTTTTTCCGAATGATTTAAATCCATTAGTTTTATACCAGCTTTTAAGTAAAATATTGAGAAAAAAACCCATTTTTTGTTAAGGGGGAGAAAGAAAAATATGGCTCATAAAAGATTGTATATTCCTGGTCCGACAGAGGTTAGAAAAGAAGTAATTGAGGCAATGGATGACTGGATGTTTGGTCATAGATCAGATACCATGACAGATTTGTTTACTACTATTACTAAAGACACTCAGAAGTTTTTAGGAACAGATAATGATGTTATTATTGTTAGTGCATCTGGTACTGCTTTTATGGAAAGCAGCATCCTTGAATGTGTAACAGATAATGTATTGTGTTCAACATGTGGTAGTTTTAGTACAAGACAGGCAGAAATCGCGGAACGTTGTGGTAAAAATGTTGATCGTTTGGATTATGACTGGGGTACATCGGTTAAACCAGAGGATGTACGTGAGAAACTTGAAGAAAAACATTATGATGCTTTCACTTGTGTTATGAATGAAACCTCTACTGGTGTTAGAAACCCTATTGAAAAAATAGGGGAAGTAATGAAGGATTTTCCTAATACTTTGTTCATTGTTGATGCAATCTCCTGTTTAGGCGGCGATTATATAGATATTGAAAAAAATAATATCGATGTGATTTTTACATCTGTTCAGAAATGTTTTGCTATGCCACCGGGTTTAGCTGTTGCTGTTGTAAATGATAAAGCATATAAACGTAGTTGTGAAACCAAATCAGGTTGCTGGTATGCGGGATTAAAAAGAAACATAGAATATTATAACAAAAAAGGACAGACTTCTTCCACACCTGCAATATCTTTAATGCTTGCTTACAGGGAACAGATGAAACATATGCTAAAAGAGACGCATAAGGGTCGATCAGATCGTCATAAACAAATGGCGGATTACACCCAAAAATGGGCTAAAAAACATTTTGAAATGTTTCCAGAAGTTGGCTCTTGGTCTCAAACAGTTAGCACTATCAAAAACACTCAAGGCATCAATATTGCTAATCTTAGAAAAGAAATCAATGAAAAATATGACATGGTTTTTGCCAATGGATACGGTAAACAACTGAAAGAAAAAACCTTCCGTATAGGTCATATGGGGGATCATACTGTTGAAACCATAAAAGAACTTACTGATGCTATCGAAGATATAGCAGGTTTATAAAATCTTTTTTTACTACCTTTTTTCTCTTTTAATTTTTATTTGTGTTATCCCGAAATTACTTTCTTCTGGAAAATAAAGTAAATGATTTACTTTATATGAAGAAGCTCAACAAGAAGAAAGTAAAATGGATTGTAAAGGAGATGGATAAAGGAGAACGATCTGTATATCGGATAGCAAAAACAATGAGTATTTCTCCTCAATGGGTTCGTGAGATCCATAGAACCTATCATGAAACTGGAGGGTTTCCTTTTCCTAGGAAACCAGGTCGCAAGCCTCGACCTGTTTCAAATAAGGAAAAAGAGATTGTTCTTGAGGCTAGAAAAGAACATCCCTTATCTGGTGCTGTAGCTCTTGAAAAAATTATTGACAGCAAAGGAACCCATATTGGACATAATCGTATTCATCGTATTCTAAAACAAGAAGGACTCTCTAAGGAGGAACCACGGAAACAACGTCGTCGTAAATGGATACGTTACCAAAGACGTTATAGTAATAGCCTCTGGCATGCTGACTGGTTTGAAAAAAGGCAGGATCAGATCATCCTTTTTGAGGATGATGCCTCTCGTTTTATAACAGGATATGGAGTGTTCAGAAATGCTACTACAAATAACACAATTTCTATTCTTAAGCAGGCTATCATAGGTTATGGTATCCCTCGCCAGCTGATGACAGATCATGGTACACA
>CAYMOC010000021.1:0-23257 GCA_964391965.1 uncultured Thermoplasmatales archaeon
AAATAAAAAAAAAAATGTTAATTTAAAGAACTGGTGGTGCAATTGGAGGACATCCAAGAAGTATCCAGACAATAAACCATATTAAGAAAAAAATCAAGCCTATAATATTTACACCTGGGAACCAAATTGACAGCTCTGGATTATCTGTTTTATCCATATTCACCTTTTCTTTTATGGATTCGACCATTTGCTCAATTTTCTCTACATTTTTTTCTTCTACTTCTGGTCTTTCTTTTACGTTTTCTGCACCTATAACAGTGCTGCATGATGCTAGCACCATGAGAACTACTGCTGCTATGCTTCCAAACAATATTTTTCTTTTCATTTATATCGCCTCTATTTTTTTTATCATAATATTGGTTCTAATCTTATAATTTATTATATATTTTTATTTATATAAATATTCTGTAAGATACTATTACAAAAAAAAGAAAAGTTGTTATTAATATAACAAAATAAAAGAATATGAAAAATTTAGGTTAACCATATGTAAGCGCTATTAATTTTCGCCCAAAGATATATTATTACAACAATTGTAAACCTAAATCCATTAAAATTATATTATGATTGTTTTACCAAAGTCGACTTGGTAGAGGACAACCGCCTTTTACCCACAAATACCAAAGATATAGAAACCATAATGTAAGGATACATGTTGGCTGTGCGGTATCTGGATCAGAGAATCCGTTTATATTCACCTTTTCTTTTATGGATTCGACCATTTGCTCAATTTTCTCTACATTTTTTTCTTCTACTTCTGGTCTTTCTTTTACGTTTTCTGCACCTATAACAGTGCTGCATGATGCAAGAACCATTAAAACGACTGCTAAAATACTTCCGATCAATATCTTATTTTTCATTTATATCGCCTCTTCTATTTATATGTATAATATTATATAAAAATAGTATTTAAGTTTTGTAGCACAATTTTTTCCTTTTAAAAATGAAACTTAAAAATGCCTAATTATTTTAAAAAAATAAAAAAAAAGTTTTTGAAAAGCTAAAAATATTTTTTTAGCTTCCTTCGTTTACTGGTTCATATGGGTTAAATGCCGGGTCTCCGTAATGTGTGAACTCAAAGTAACTTGTGTATTTAGCTGTTTCATGTGGTCCATATACGTCAACTCCACCAGTGCTTAAAGGTGGTGTCCACCAGAGGTTCCAATCAATGTCTTCCGGTAAGTATTTGTTTTTAGCATATTGTAATGCCTCTCCTGTGCTACAGTCTTCTTCTTCCATATAATCACACATATCTTCGTATATCTTCGGTCCGAAATGAGCTTCTGGGTAAATATCTTGTTCAGCTTTGTTTTCCCATTCTTTACGTGCTTTCCATATTGAGAATGGTGTATCCCACATTGTTTCACCAAAAATTGTGTTATGTGAACCAGGTAGGTATCCACCAGGTATATTAGATCCAGTTGTTGAAGCTATTAAACAACCCATCCCTTCATGGATCAAAGACATGGATACACTTTGTTTAGGATGTACTCCATCTATTTTTCCACATGTGCAACTTTCAAGCCACATAAACGATGGGCCTAAATCAAGACCAGTTACTGATTCAGGTGTATAACTCTTCTCAAATTTTAAAATCGGTGGGAAATTAGCTGGACCTATCCATCCACCTGACACAGGTGTAATAAATCTTTCAAAAATCCAGTTTACAGGTTTACTTAAACCTGTTGTGAATAGTTCTGTACCAGCTGCACCAAATGTACCAATTCCTCCATGAGCTGTGAAGAATATGTAGTTACTATTCTCTAATATCTCCCCGCCTTTAACAACCTGTTCGCCTATTAGATCCATTATTTGTTTTTCCCTTAGGAATAGTGAATATATTTTCCTAAATGTAGTACTCGACATGTATTCTTTTAGTTCTTCATCAGTCCATCCTTCAATCATAGCTTCACTATACCATGCTTCATCTACATTAAAGCCTTTATCTTCAAACTCGGAAATTGTTCTTAAACCATTTATTTTTGTAAAGCCCGTTTCGTGTTTCCATGGTCCATCAGGATCCATGAAACCTGTAAGACCTGCCAATGGCGTGAGACCTGCAATATTTTTAATAATGGTAAAAACACGCAATGTTCTTTCAAGCATCAATCTGACAAATGGTTTACGGAAATCTATACCGTCTCCTGCCAAGTAACCCGCGTTGTCCTTCCATTCTTCAAGATTTTCTATAATCTCTTCATAAAAGATGCTTCTTAATATCAATGAACCGGCATCTTGAGCATCCCAGCCAACAATACGACCTACTATATTTTCCATCTGAGGAAACTCTGAATATAGATCTTGTGCTTTGTTCGACCAGTCATATTTCACAGGGTCGATATTACCATATACTACATCACTTGGCGTTCCACCGCCGCCCATGCTATATGCTGTGTCGTCAGTACCATCATTGTCTATGTCACCAAATGGTTCCATATGATTCTGATAAATGTATTGAGGAAGAACTGTTGCTCCACCTACTAATGCAATGTTAAGATCTTTATTTTCATAATAGTCTCTTAGATATTTTACATCCTTTGAATAAGTTCTTTCATCTAAAGATATATCTGCCATATCTGCTAAAACCTTATTTAATGGTTTATGAACATGATCATAAAAATGTTTATTAGATAATGTAGTTAATTCTTGGTTATAACGTGGCATATAATACCCTGGTATTTTTTCTCCATTGTCGTTTCTGAGATCATCATTTGCTGTAAAAGCAAAATCAGATTTAGCAAAGACCAGTCCTTGATGAGATGATGCAAGATAAGGTGCTAACATGGAAAGTTTTTTCATCATAGGTACTACTGGATCCTCTATTTTTTCAATAGTTACTTCAGCAGCGGTATCTGTCGATCCGCTTACCTGATAGCTTACTCCCTCTCTACCATAAACAACACCTTCACGATAAAAATGATATTCAATTATGTTGTCTTTTTCATCTCGGATAGGTATTGACTCACCGCCATCTGTAATCTCTAATACTTGTAATTCTGGATGAATATCTTCTAGCATTGCTCCAATTCTGTAACTTATTGGATCTTCTGATGTTGCTTCAATTTTTACTAATGCATATTTGTAATCATTTGGAATGGTAAAAGTCCAATCAGATTCTGCACTGAAAAATACTTCTTTTGAATCCAATACTTTAGGAGGAAATGCATCAACTGGATTTGCAAGTGCTAAATAATTTATTTCTCCAAATTTGTCCATCAAGAAATCTGTTGAATCTTTAACTATTTCATCTACATTATTGTAAACAAGATATTGATAATTTTCCTCGTATCCGTCAAGATTTTCACCTAAAACAATAATTTTTTCTACTCCAATTTTTTCTAAAACTTCTTGAACGTTATGATCAAAATCATCTGTTACTATTACAGGTACGTTCAGATATGAAGCCAGGGGTACAGCGTTTAATGCTAAACCATATCCTTCTTCGCTATCTTCAACTACAAAGGCTGCATCTGTTTTTTTCCAATAGTTTTCTGCAATATCTAAAGATAAATCCTTTATAGAATCATAATCTTCAGCTTTAAAAGCTGTAAGTTTGTAGTTATCAAACAGATATTCATTCTGTAATTTTAAAACAGCATCTGATGGATTTGTTTGATTTTTAATGTAAAGTGGATTTGTTTTCATTCCTTCAGAAGTGTATCTTACGGTAAGTGGTGTTGCTACTAGGCTATTAAATGGATTCTGATCAGAAACCTCTACAGAATCAGGTACGTTAATCATCATGCTAGATGTTTGATAGAAATCTTCTATAACTAATTGTTTACCTATTTTTTCTTCGTCTATATAGTATATGCCTAGGGAGGCAACTACTAATACTATTACTCCTAAAACTACTATTAATTTATCATTTTTCTTCATATGGTTTTTATCCCCCTTTCTTTATATTTTTTACTATATTCGTATATTTGTATCTTTCTATATAATATTTTCCTTTATAATATAATACCATTTAAACTATTAGTAATTATAATTTTATAATAATATAAATGTTTTGCTTAACAAATGTATACATTTTAACAAAACAAAGAAAAATGTAAAAATAATAACAAAAAAAGAATTAATCAATCTAAATTTTATTTAGATAATCTCTTTTTAATCCTTTCCCTACGTTTTCTAACAGCCTCTTCCCATTCAGGCCCAAAACTCTTAACCCTTTCTTCAACATGCTGAACGACTTTCTCTTTATCTTTGCCTTCAAACTTGATACCTACAAGAAAAGACTCAATCGAATCCTCATTATCAGGATCACAAATCACAGGGGCATCAACATCCATCTTAACCCCACTTTTCCTAATCTCAAAATTGTTTACATCAACAACCTTTGGATTAATAGAAACCTCATCCAAGTTAGCAAAATAATCACCTTCAGCTCCCTCCATATTAATCTTCATTTCACGAGAATTTTTACTATATTCAATTTTAACACGTAGTTTTTTATTAAGTACATCCGCCATGATTAATTACATCTCCAAATCTAAAATAATTTAACAATCTCCTTTTTACTCTTCAGATGGACTTACAAGACGACTAGCAAGACCTTCAAGCTTTTCAACAAGCTCACCTTCATGATCTCCTTCAAAATCAACACCACATCTCATACTACTAAAATAACGGCCACTGTTAACATTACATATAGTGGGTTTAGAAAAAATAATAAAAACCTCATTTTGAAAAACACGTAAACTACCAAGATCAGTATTATCAGGATTTATCGTTAATTTATCAATCTCAAAATAATAATTATCCTGTGTACCCTCCATTTTAATCTTAACTTCACCTTTCTCTAGAGAATACTCCAATGCAACGACTTTCCTATACTGTATAATCTCTCTCATACTCTAATCCAACACTATAAATAAATTAAACACAAATTAAATTTTCTCTACTAAATAAACAAAAAAAGAAATGAGTTATCCACTATTTTAAATCATTTGACAAATCTTTATTAACCATAACCCTTATAACCACGGCAAAATAAGGAGGCAAATTTAAAAATATGGCAGAAGAAGGAATGTCTCAGCAATTACAGGACCAAATAGGAAGATTACAACAACTAAGAAATCAACTTCAAATGATAATGCAACAAAAACAACAAGTTGATATGAATCTTAGAGAAATCGATGAAGCATTAGAAGAACTTAAAAAAACTGATGCAAAAACACCAATCTATAAAAGCGTCGGATCAGTTTTAATAAAAGCAAAAGGTAAAAAAGAAATCACAGATGATCTAAAATCAAACAAAGAAACACTTGAAGTTAGAAAAAACACTCTTCAGAAACAAGAAGGAAGAACTCAAGAAAAACTAAGTGAACTACAAAGCAAAGTACAAAACGCTTTAAGCATGCAAGGTGAAGATGAATCAAGCTAAAAAAAGCTTGATAAATCATTATTATTTTTAATTATGAAAAAAAAATATTTTTCAGCAAAAAGCGATTTAAAATTAGGATTTTTTTCAAAAACTTTACTTGTAACTGGTATAATATTACTAATCGCTTCTATCATCCTATATTTTATACCATTAACTGAAGGTAATAAAGACTTATCAGGAATTTTAATTGCTTTTTCAATTTTATCTATTGGTATTGGTGTAATATTATATTTTATTTCAACTCAGTTTGCAAAACTCGCTGAAATCGCTGAAGATATAGAAAACTGTGAAGATCTAAAAGAATAAAATTTTTTTTATTCTCCAAAACGTCTTTTTCTTTTTTGAAAAGTTTTTATTGCTTTTAAAAAGTCTCTTTTCTGAAAAGCAGGCCAATAAACATCAGAAAAATAAAATTCTGAATAAGCCATCTGCCATAAAAGAAAATTACTTATCCGTTCTTCACCACTTGTTCTAAGGATTATATCTGGATCTGGTATACCATTTGTATAAAGATAACGGGAAACACTTTTTTCATGGATGTCGTCAATTTCTATTTCTCCTTCTTTAACTTCAGAAGCAATTTTTTTAATCGCTTGAATTATTTCCTCCCGGCCGCCATATGCTAATGCCACGTTAAAAGAAAATTTTTCGTATTCTTTTGTTTTTTCCATTATATATTCTGCGGAATTCTGTATTTCCCCAGGTAGAGACTCTAAGTGTCCAAAAATCCTGATTTTTACTTTGTTTTTATGTATATCAGAGTCTTTAGCTGCCTTGTCTAATTCATTTTTGCACAAGGTCATAAGAGATTCTACTTCGTTTTTTTCTCTTTTAAAATTCTCTGTGGAAAAAGCATAAACTGTTAAATTTTTTATTTTTAAATCAAAACACCAATCCAGTACTTCTTTTATTTTGTCTCTACCAAGAATATGGCCTGCCTGTGGTTTCAATCCAAAACTTTCAGCGTAACGACGATTCCCATCCATGATAATTGCGACATGCTTTGGGATTCTTCCTTTTTTTACTTCCTGTTTTAGTTTTAAATCTTTAAACTCATTTATTCTTTTTGAAATGTAGCTATAAAAATTTGAGTCATAAATCATATGAGCAATTTTTCTTAGAAGGTTACTTCTTACTGCGTATCTTTCTAAGTCATGTATTTTTTTTCCTGCTAAAGTTTTAAGTGATGGTTTTTTCGAAGCGATTCTGTATCCGTCCTCCAAGAAAAATTGGGAATTATTTTAGGAATATAAGTTTAACCTGTTAAAAAAGATTGTTACGTATTAAAATATTATTTTTATAATAGAAAAAAAGAAAAATGAAAATTAATCTTTAACTCTCATTTTTTATTTTTTTGGTTTTCTTCGACAAATTTTTTGATTTGATCCATATGTTCTATTATCAGTTCTGCTTTTCTTAGTCCGAATCTAAAAGGATAAAGATCATTTTCATCTTTTTTTAATACGATTACTGGGTTTCCATTGTATTCGTCAAATTCTATTGGCATAATTTTTTTACCTTCCTATTAAATTATTTATTATATTATTAATTATTAATTTCATTATTAATAAATATTATCTGTTTTTTTTACGTTTTGAGGGTTTTTTCATCTCCAAAGTATTTATATAAGTATTACATATACCAGGGGTCTACAAAATATAAAAGGTGATACTCTGGGTAATATTAAACCTGCGTTTATTAAAAATGTTGCAATAAAGCTTTTGGATAAATATCCTAATCAGTTTAAACCTGAAGATTTTCAGCATAATAAAGAACAAGTCCAACAACTTAGTGATGTTAGTAGTAATGTTTTAAGGAATCGTATTGCTGGTTATATAACTCGTTATTTGGATTCTAGGATTAAACAAAAATCTGAGTAACTTATTTTTGGGTAACAACCTTATTTTTTTATTAACTGGGGGTTTCTACGAAATTTGGGTGAGTCTATAAAAAAAATTGACAAAGCTATCGATGATCTTCGTAAAGGAAAATTTGTTCTCATTCATGATTCTGATGATCGTGAAGGTGAAACAGATTTGATGTTGGCATCTCAATTTGTTAAACCTGAATCAATTAAAACTCTTAGGAAAGACGGAGGCGGATTAATATTTTTGATGATCTCTAGTAAAAACGCTCAAAAACTTAAACTTCCGTTTCTTTCAGATATGTTTAAAAAAATCAATGACAAATATCCTGTTTTAAAAGAACTAGTTGCAGATGATATACCTTATGATTCTAAATCTTCTTTTTCTTTGTACATAAATCACCGGGATACATATACAGGTATTACAGATAAGGATCGTAGTTTAACAATGAGAAAGTTTGCTGATCTTTCAAAAAAAATCAATAACGTTGAGGATCAGAAAGCAATGAAATTACTTGGTGAAAATTTTAGATCGCCGGGTCATGTACCAATCTGTGTGGCTTCAAAAAATCTTTTAAAAGAAAGAAAAGGGCATACCGAATTGTTTGTATCTCTTCTTGAAATGGCAGATTTAACTCCTGTTGGAAGTGGATGTGAGATGATGGGTGATTCAGGTGTGGCTTTATCAAAAGTTGATAGTAAAAAATATGCCCTGGAACATGATTATGTTTTTTTAGAAGGAAAAGAAATAACTGAGGCATGGATTAAATGGTCAAAGTGATGGCAACAGGTACATTTGATCTTTTACATATGGGACATATTTATTTTTTAAAAGAAGCAAAAAAACTTGGTGATGAACTAATTGTGGTTGTTGCTACTGATTCAACTGTTAGAAAACTTAAACATGAACCAGTGAACCCTGAAAAAACACGTTTGAATTTGATTAAAGAGTTAAAAATTGTGGATGAGGCATATCTAGGTCTTGAGGATGATATGTATAAAATTGTTGAAAAAATAAATCCTGATATTGTTGCTCTTGGCTATGATCAAATACATGATGAAACAAAAATTAAAGAAGAACTTAAAAAAAGAGGACTTGATGTAAAAGTTAAAAGACTTTCAGAGTACAAAGAGGGTAGTGATCTTAAGGGTACTCGTAAGATTATTAGTAAAATTATATCTGCATATGAAATCCAGAAATCTATTGAAAGGATAGAAGAGGGATGAAAAATGAAGATTATTGGTGTTGCTGATACAACTTTTGCTACTGTGGATATGGCTAAAGCAGCGGTTGAGGAACTTAAAAATAATCAGACTGGTTTTAAAATAATCCGAAAAACTGTGCCAGGTATTAAAGATCTACCTGTTGCATGTAAAAAACTTTTTGATGAACAAAATTGTGATATTGTTATGGCGCTTGGTATGCCGGGTGGTCAAGTGATTGATAAACAATGTGCGCATGAGGCAAGCATGGGTCTTATTCAAACTCAGCTTATGTGTAACAAGCATATAATTGAGGTTTTTGTTCATATGGATGAAGCAGAAAACAATAAAGAACTTGTTTGGCTTGCTGAACAACGCAGCCGGGAGCATGCTCTTAATGTTTTAAGATTGCTTTTTAACCCTGAAGAACTAACCAGGTTAGCTGGCAGGGGTTTACGTGAAGGATTTGAAGATGAAGGAAGTATAAAGGAAAAATAAATTTTTGGGAGGCAAAATTTTTATGGTAGATAAAAAAAAGGTAAAAATTGGAGCTGTTGTTTCTGAGTTTAATTATGATATTACAATGATGATGCTTGAAAGAGCTAAGGAACATGCTCAGTTTCTTGATTCAGAGATAACTCAGACTGTTAAAGTCCCAGGTGTTTTTGATATGGGACTTGCGATAAAAAAACTATTGCAGAGAAAAGATATCGATGGAGTTGTAGCAATTGGGTGTGTTATCGAGGGTGAAACCGAGCATGATGATGTTGTTATTTCTCATGCATCACGTAAAATAGCGGATCTATCCCTTGAGTTTGATAAACCAGTTGGTCTTGGAATAAGCGGTCCAGGTATGACTAGGCTTCAAGCTGAGGAAAGAATTGAACGTGCTAAAGCAGCGGTTGAAGCTGTTATAAAACTTCATCGGCGTCTAAGACTTTAAAATTGGCATTTTTTCTTTCATTTTTCTTTTTTTAGTAATACATTACTACAGTTCGTTACAATGGCTACATATTTTCTAATTTTTAGTTACAATGGCTACATAAGCTAAATAAGGGGAGATTTATTTTTTTTATTTGCTTAGTAAACTAAAAATAATTATTATTATTACAAAAAAATAAAATCTAGAGGGGTGTGAAAAAAACAAGATGAAAGCAGCACTAAAAATAGTTACAAGTATTCTCTTAGTAACCATAATACTTCTATCTTTTACAAGTACTCAAATAGCAGCAAAAAAACTTACTCAATATGATACAAGTCAAGAAGAAACAAAAAATACTGAGCTAAAAACAACTCAATCGATAAAACCCCAAAAAACAAATATAATCCCAATAAAAAATTTAAAAAATACAAAAGAATTATTTTTAGTCTGCACCAATCCATTTACTGTTGTATTTATTGCAGCTTTGATCTTCTCATTTATGTTTGATGTTGGAATACTAGATGTGATAATGGCGGGGATAAAAGGTTTCATATTCGGGCTTTTATCATGGCCAATTTTTGGACCAATGATGATAGTAAGTTCACCATTTATTGGTTTACAAACAATTATAGAAACACAAAGCATTATAGCTGGAATTGGAACAACAATTTTTTCAATAATATTTGGTCTTACCTTACCAGTATCACTTTCTCTAGTATCATTTTTAGGAATGTTATCATTGATGCTGGATCCTGGTCCAATATGGTGGTATTAAAAAATTTTTTTATTTTTCTTTACTAGCTATTTTAAAAGCAGAAGGAAGATGAATAGTATACGATCCATCCTTCTGAATAATTATTGGTTCCTCTTCTAAAAGACCTTTAAGATCAATATTATAACTACCAGTTTTTTCTATATCTATCGTTTCAGGGCTATCACGTTTTTCCATCTCTTTATTTATTTGATCAATTACCTGTTTACGATAATTATCATCTATAGCTGAATCAAGAATTGTATCATCAGTTTTACCTGTTGTTTTCTGTTCAGATAAATGTTTTTTCATAGCCTTTCTAATGTCTTTAGGTTTGATATGAACCCAGTCACCTTTTTTGTCTACTACTTCTTTATTCTGAGTTTCCATAAGTTCAGTTATAGCTGAAGTTAAATCCTGTTTTACTTCTTTCATTTTTGTATTTCTTTGTTTATCGTCAAGTGGTTTTTTGGTATAAAAAAATCGATTCCCTCCACAATTTGAACAACCTTTCAACAATTGAGGGGATCCTTCTTCGAATATTTTTCCACATTTCAAGCATTGATGAGGCATATTTTTTTTAAACCAACCATAAAAAATATTTATTTAGCTGAATTTTTTCCAGCTATTATTTTTGTTTCAATCATGTTACTATCTTTTTTAACTGTTTGTAGTAGATTAGCTGGGCCAATAAGTGTCATCCTTGGTTTTTTCATTATGCCAAATATTTTTTGTATAAAACTAGGTTTATCTTCTCCGTATCCTTCCATTTCTACACCAATAAAAGTATCATGCTCAATTTCTCTCATAGTATTCTCAATTAGTTCAGTTTGTTCAATCGGTGTAAGTCCATGTTCAAGAACAAGTATTTTTCCTTGTTTAACCTCTTGGAGTATAAACTGTTGTTTTTCTTCAAAAGTAAGTTGATCAAGTTTCTGCCTTGAAACCAAATTTACAGAAATTCCATTAGAATTCTTTGTGTTTTTAGATTTTTTGTTCTTCTTAGACATCTATGTTTTCACCTCTTCTTTTTCCGTCTTTTTTTACTGAAATGTTTCACCATGGTATTGTAAAGATTTTCTGCGTTATATCCTGTAAGAGCACTAATTGGTACAACTGGATGTTGTGGAAAAGCAGATTTGAGTGTAGCAGGGCTTGATTCATCAGCATCTATTTTATTTGCGGCAACCAAGACAGGTAGCTTTCTAGCCTCAAGATTCCCTAGTATTGTAACATTTACCTGTGTAAAAGGATCCTTTGTTGAATCCATAACTAAGAGTACACCGTCGATATCTTCAAGCCATTTAATAGATTCAATAACTCCCTCGGTTGCTTCTTTAGCTCTTCTTTTTGATTCTTCTTTAGTTAAACCATAAGTATTCATAAATTCCTTAAAATCAACCTTTGTTGAAATACCAGGTGTGTCAACGATATCCATATAAAGAGAAGAGCTTCCATTTTCAACTTTAACATTTCTTTTCCATTTAGCTCTACGAGTTTCATGTGGTATTTCTGAAACGCTTCCCATTATGTCCCCTGTCCAATCCTTCAAAATACGATTAGCAAGTGTTGTTTTACCAACATTAGGAGGGCCATAAATTCCTATTTTAGCCTGTTTTTTTCCAAAAATCCTCTGTAAAATAGAGGAAAATTTTCTATTCCCGAATAATCCCATCCAAGCAAATCCTCCTATAATATAAATAATTGTAAGGTAGAGTGCCTCTATTTGTAATATTTAAAGTAGTTTATTAGTTTAGCGGTAAAATTTAAAAAATTTTAAAAATATGACCTAATTTTTATCAGTTCACGTTAAATTTAAATAAAAGGCTTTGTTAACCACGATAATAAAGAGGTTTGAAAAAAATATGTTGTTAGAGCTATTATTGATAATACTTATAGTTATAATTTTAGTTGTAGTATTCTTTGGATATTATAACAAAATAATTAGACTTGAAAATAGAATAGATAACTCTTGGGCTCAAATAGATGTTCAACTTAAACGTAGAGCTGATCTGATTCCAAATCTTATGGAAACTGTTAAAGGCTATATGACTCATGAGAAAGAAGTCCTTGAAAATGTTACAAAAGCACGTTCTGCTCTTATGAATGCTCAAACACCTCAGGAAAATGTTGATGCAGATAACATGCTCACAGGAGCCTTAAAATCACTTTTTGCTGTTGCTGAAAACTACCCTGATCTAAAAGCTAATCAAAACTTTTTAAACCTTCAAGATGAACTAACTAACACAGAAAACAAGGTAGCTTATGCACGTCAACATTACAACGATTCAGTCCTTACATATAATAATACTGTTGAGACAATTCCTGGTAAATGGTTTGCAGGTATGATGAACAAAAAAACACATGAAATGTTACAGGTACCTGAAGCAGATAAAAAAGTTCCAGAAGTGAAATTCTAAAAAAAACCAATTTTTTATTTTTTTTTAATAAAGGTTTGTTATGGAAAGAAAACTAATGCTTGAGGATCATATAAAAAAGAACAAAAGACAAACCATAGTAGTTGTTACTCTAATGGCTCTTTTTTTTATGGTTTTTGTTTTCGTAATTGGTTTTATATTGTTTGCTGGTAACATTATAATTTCAGCTATTTTTGCTGTACCAATAGCTGTTGGTTATATCTTTATTACTTATTCTTTTTCAGTTCAATCGGTTATCTCTGCAGCAAAGGCTAGACCTGCAGATCCAAGAAGACGTGAGGAAAAACTTTTAATCTACAAAGTTGAGGAGATGAGCATAGCATCTGGTCTTCCAAAACCTAAAGTCTATGTTCAGGATTCAGAATACATTAATGCTTTTGCAACTGGTAAAAAACCGGAGGAAGCAGTAATTTGTGTAACAACTGGTGCTCTTCAGAAACTTAAACCTGATGAACTTGAAGGCGTGATAAGCCATGAGATGAGCCATATCCAAAACCATGACATTCTAATTTCAACGGTAACAATTGGTGTAGTAGGAGCTATTTCTTTAATAGCTGAAATTGTTTTTTGGTCTATGTTCTGGGGTGGAGCTGGTCGAAGCCGCGGTAGAAATGATGGCGGTGGAATACTAATACTTTTAGCAATTGTATTTGCAATTCTTGCCCCGATATTTGCACGACTTACATATTTAGCTTTATCTAGAAGACGAGAATACCTAGCTGATTCAAGTGGAGCATACTTAACTCGTAATCCTGAGGGTCTTGCAAATGCACTCGAGCGAATCAAAGCAGATCATCCGAAAGCTAAACCTAAGGGAAGTAAAACTGTTGCGCCACTCTATATCGCTAACCCGTTTAAATCAGAAGCATCAGGGTCAAAAGGATCAATGTGGTCTACACATCCACCACTTGATGAGCGGATAAAAAGACTCAGATCAATGTAAAATATTTTCTTTTTATATTTTCATAACATTTATTATAAGTTAGTTTATTTTTTTTTATTTGGTGTTAGATAGAGGATGGGAGCTGTAACTGGTCCTAGATTAAAAGATAACAAAAAATGGTTTGCTGTTTTAGCAATCGTTTTGGTTTTACTTGGTATTGTTACAATTTTTTTTACTTATGATGGTATCGCAAAAGATATTCAAAGTTCAAATTGGCCTACAACAGAAGGAGAAATTTTATCTTCAACAATAACTGAAGAGAGAACTCATGGTAGAGACACTATGAATAAATACACCTATGGAGTGGATATAACCTATAAATACACAGTTGACAACCAAAGTTATACTTCTGATAAAATATCTTTTGGAATGGATGGGGTAAGTACATCAGATCAAAACTATGCACAAGATTTGGTAGACAAGTACACTGAAGGAAAAAAAGTAACAGTCTATTATAACCCGGATAAACCATCTGAGGCTTTACTTGAACCAGGTCTTAATCTCCTATCAACATTACCCTTTATTTTTGGGATAGCTGTCTTGATTGGAGGATTTCTAATAATCTATTTTGTTTATTTTAGAAAAAGATTTGTTGGAAGTATTAAAATTTCATTAGAAAAAAAAGATTTTTCTCCTGGTGAAATTATTAGGGGTAATCTGTATTTAGATCTTAAAAAACCTATTACTGCTGAATCATTAAATGTAAAATTCAGAGCTGAGAAAAAAATAAGAGTCAGATCTTATGGTTCGAGTGGTTTTCGATCAAGACAAGAAACATTAGTGGTTTTTCAGGATAAAAAAATAATCGATGGTTCCAGAACATATCAAAATGAAAAATATTCTTTTGAACTAAAAATACCAGAAGATATTCTTGATAAAATGGAGAACTGGGGAGAAGATGGAGTTGCATATTATGGTGATAAAAAAGTAGAATATGGTGAAAAAGTAGCTGCGATACAAAATTTTTCAAAGAATCTGGCAAAATATGCTTCAGGTGGAAGAGCTTATGATGTTTTTTTAGTTGAAGGACATCTTGATGTCAAAAGAAAAATAGATGTTAAAGACTATGAAGAAATAATAATAAAAAAATAATCAAATTTTTTTATTCTGGTGAGATTACTATTTGTTGTTTTTTCTTAACATCAAGTCCTTTTGGAATATCTAACTGAGCTCTAAGATACCAGTCGACACGCATGTTTGAACCAGTGAGTACTTTAAAGGCTTGCATTGCTGCCTGACCTTTCTGACCCAATTTTGCCATAGCTTGATTACCTATATCCGAAGGTATTGGTAACTCAAAATCAAATTCTTCTTTATGATATTCTTTCTCTCCAGAAATCGGCATTTTAAAATCATAGATTTCACGACGGCTGTAATTGCGGTTGCTATTTCCACCTATAGCTCCAATTGCTCCGCCGCCACTTTTTTGTATCTGAATGCCTCTAAGTCTGACCTCAAGTTTTCTTGCTTCTACTGGTTTTTTTAGATTGAGTTTGATTTTTCCTTTTATTTTTTCACCAGGTTTATAGTCATATTTATCCAAGGTCATAGTTATTTTTTCTTTTCCAAATAATCCCATATTTTTTTCCATCCTTCCTAAGATTTTATAGTTTAAGATATTCTTTTTTTATTATTTATCTTTTTACAATTTTTTTGATAAAATCTATTAAACCCTTGTTAATAACCATATTTTGTGTTCCTGTTATGGATAAAATGAAAGTTGCAATGTATTATAATAACAATGATGTTCGTATTGAGAAACAATCTGTTCCTGAGATTTCTGATGATGAGCTTTTGGTAAAAGTTGTTTCTAGTGGTATTTGTGGTTCTGATGTTATGGAATGGTATCGGGTTAAAAAAGCACCATTGGTTCTTGGTCATGAGCTCTCAGGTGTTGTTGAAAAAACTGGTAAAAATGTTAAAAAATTTAAGCCTGGTGATCGTGTTTTTGTAACGCATCATGTTCCGTGTAATGATTGCAAGCTTTGTAAAAATGGTAAACAGACTCTTTGTCCGATGATTAAAAAAACCAAGTTTTATCCTGGTGGTTTTGCTCAATATCTTCGTGTACCTGAGATAAATATTCGTTTTGGAACAATTAAACTACCGGAAAATGTTAGTTTTGATGAAGGTACTTTTATTGAACCATTGGGCTGTGTGGTTCGTGGTTTCAGGGTAGCAGATTATCAAAAAGGGGATTCTGTGCTTGTTCTTGGTAGCGGTATGGCTGGTCTTTTAAATATTAAACTTGCTAAAGCTTATGATGCTAAGAGGATTTTTGCAACAGATATTGATTCTTCTAGACTTGATCTTGCAGAAAAAATGGGTGCTGATGTTGTTATTAATGCAAAAGAAAACATTGTTGAGAAAATTAAGAAAAATAATGATGGTAAACTTGTTGATTTTGTAGTTTTATGTGCTGGTGTGCCTTCAGCTGTTAGGCAGGCAATTGAAGCAGTACGTCCTGGTGGTAAAATACTTTGGTTTGCTATGACTCCTCCAGGTGTTGATGTACCTATACCATTTTTTGAGCTTTGGAATAAACAAGTAATTACTTATTCGACTTATGCAGCTGCTGGAGAGGATCTTACCGATGCAATAGATTTGCTTTCCTCAGAAAAAATCAAAGTAACTGATATGATTACTCATAAACTACCGATGGATAAAACACCGGAGGGTTTTAAATTAGTAGCAGAAGCAAAAGAGTCTATGAAAGTTATAATTGAGCCGCAAAAATAATCTTTATCTAAAATCCCATTGGTAAACAGCTTGATTACAAGTCAACCAAATTATATGCCCGGATTCACTGCAATTAGTGATAATATCGCCTTTCTTTACAACTCCATTTGGTAGGGTTCCATTGTTAGCTCTGAATTCATTCCAATTATAATCATTGTCTGATATTTGAGTGACTGTCAGAGTTTTATTTATATTATCTTCACTAAAAACAATCGGAGGATATTCCCAATAACATTCTGACCATTGACCAGTTATTTCATCTTCTTCACTTGCAAGAGATATATTCGTCCAAATTGGAATAATTGTCAATATTAAAACAATTATTATTGAAAAAAACAGTTTTGTTTTAGGTTGTATGTAATCTTTTTTACGATAAAAAAATAATTCACCTAAAATAACAAATCCTAAAAATAAAGGTAAAAGTACTATCATTGGAAAATCATAAGAGAAACCAAGCAATTGAGAACCTTCTTCAGTTTGATGAACCGGCAGATCAATAAATATCAGCATTACAAGAAAACTTATCATTCCACCTGCAAAACCGACTATACTGCCTTCTTTAACTTTTTGAAAAAACCCCTCTGTTTTAGTAATATAATTAGTTATTAACCCTGTTACAATTAATAAAGGAACTAAAAAAATTAAAGCATCTTGTTGATCATTCCAAAAATGAAGACCACAATCCGTACATGAATGCGTTCCGACATATAATTCAATTATTGAACCAATAATACCTGATAGAATAATTCCAGATATTAAACCTATGTATTTTTTTTTCATCCCATTCCCATATTAAAAACCAGTATAATTATTATTAACTTTTCGTAAAATTTTATCAAAAATTTATAATAAAGTGTTTTATTCCCTAAATTGTGAAAAAACTAAAAGCAATCTGGGAGCTGATGCGTCTTGAACATGGTGTAATGATTTTTATTGCTATATTGATCGGGTCTATTATTGCTTTAGAAGGAGAAAGTTTTCCGCCATGGGGTAACTTTATTCTCACATTTTTTACAGCTTTGTTTCTTGAGGCTAGTACTTTTGCGTTAAATGATTACTATGATCTGGAGATAGATAAAAATAATAATAGAACAGATCGGCCTTTGGTTAGAGGTGATCTTAAACCAGAAACCGCGGTAGTGTTATTTTTTGTTTTTTTTCCACTTGGTATAATTTGTTCATATTTTGTAAACTTAACATGTTTCATTATAGCTTTGATTACTGCTCTTTTAGCTATTTTGTATGATATTAAATTAAAAAGAATCAAACTCCTTGGTAATTTTTATATCGCTTATGTTATGGCTATTCCTTTTATTTTTGGAGGTGTAGCTGTTATAGAAAAAAATACTTTGTCTATACCGATTCCTCCATCGATTTTTATTATAGCTCTTATAGCCTTTTTAGCTGGTTCCGGCCGGGAGATTATGAAAGATGTTCAGGATTTCAAAGGCGATGAAAAAGAGGGTGTTAAATCGTTTCCAAGATATATTGGAATTAAAAAATCAAATATCCTTGCAGCCTTTTTCTATCTTATAGCTGTTTTTTTAAGTTTCATTCCTTTTTTTATAGAAACTTATTATCTTTACTACCAAAACATTTATTATATAATATTTATTATAATTACTGATATAATGCTTATAATAACCTCATTGAAGCTGATAACAAATAAAAATATAAAAATGAAATATTATAGAAAAATAAGCCTTGTTGCTATATTTATCGGTTTGATAGGTTTCCTATTAGGAGCATTTGTACACTAACAAAAAAAATGAATACAATGACTTAAAAGAAGATTTGGGGGATTTAAACTTTGGAATTTAGTATACCAGCAGATATAGCCGGGGTTTTACTTGTTTATATCTATGTAGCAATATTATTGATTATTTCTGAAAAACTCCTGGATAATGTACCAGCAGACATAGACAGAAAATTTCTACATATAATGGTTGGAAATATTGCTTTTATATTACCAATTTTTAAAACAGCATGGGTGATGGCTTTTGTAGCAGCAGGACCTTTTATTCTTTTTACTTTTCTTATGAGTCCTCATAGTCCACTAAAATCTATGAAAAGTAAAACATCAGCAGCCGGTCATGGGATGGGTCTTGTTTATTATGCGATCACATGGACTATTTTAGCATACTTGTTTTTTGATCACATGGAAATAATTGCGATAGGGATTCTAGCGATGAGTTATGGTGATGGTTTTGCATCTATTATAGGTAGTCGTTATGGTAAAAAAACCTATAAAATCTGGGATGATAAAAAAAGTTTTATTGGTTCTTTTACCATGTTTATGTTTACTATACTTATGATAATAATAGCTCTTGTTTACTATGGTATTTCTGTTGATGATAAGATAGGTGTTCTTTTATTTATCACTCTTTTTGTTACTTATGTAGAGGCAGTTTCACCGAAAGGTTTAGATAATCTTTCAGTTCCATTTCTTGCAACATTTTTGTACTGGATTTATTTTATTATAATGTGATCTTGTTTATGCGATTGATTATTGTTGATGGTCTTGACGGTGTTGGAAAAGATACACATGCGCTTTTAATCAAAAAAAGATATGAAGATATGGGTGAAAAAGTAGTATTACGTTCACATCCAACATCTGATAATTTTTTTGGGAGAAAATCTAAACAAGCTTTATTTGGAGCTGGGAAATTAAATAAAATCAAAGCTTCTTTGTTTTATATGTTTGATGTTCTTCGATCTGTTAAAAAATATTATCGTAGAAAGGATGTTGATACTCTAATTATGGTTAGATATTTGGTGGGAACTGCTTATCTTCCATCTAAAATTGCAGGTTTTGGTTATAAGTTTTTTTTTAATTTTGTTCCCACGTCTAAGTTTATGTTTTTTCTTGATGCCCCACCAGAAGAACTTCTTAAACGTGTTCAGAGTCGTAGTGAGCTTGAGATGTTTGAGACTATGAAGGATTTTAAAAAAGTCCGAAAAATTGCTTTGGGTTTAGTTGGGGATTGGTATGTTATAGATACTACTGGTTCTGTTGATGAAACTTATTGTTTTATTGAAGAAAAGTTGAAATTACTGGATGGTAAAAAATAGCGTGTTTTTTTAGTTTTATTTTCACATAAACATTTTTAATTTAATATTAATATAAAAAAATTTATATACTGGTAAGACAATTGTATATTACAAGGATGGGGGAGTAATCCTATTTTTATTTCCTATCTCTCCTCACCACCTCCACAAAAGCTTCCCCATCCACTACAACTCATCCCTTAACTTCAAAGCAAACTTTTAGAAACCAATTCTTTGAAGCGAGGAACCGTATCAAAATCAAAAATTTCTGAAGGCGGTATCCACTTATACTCTGAATGCTCCCAGTCTATATTTATTTTACCTTTTTTTTCCACACGAAACACAAAAGGATGAACACACCAAAAAAACTCTTTATTTTCATCAATATCTTTAAAGGAAATCGAATCAACTTTCTTTTCTAAATTAACCTGATCTTTGCTTAGTCCTGTCTCCTCTTTTATTTCTTTAAACGCAGTTTCAAGCGGTTGCTCGTCTTTTTCTACATAACCAGCAACCCCGCCCCATAGTCCTTTGTAGGTTCTTACTTTTTTACTTCTTTTTAAAATAAGAACTTCTTCGTTTTCGTTAATTAATAGACAGGTAACAACATCAGTTGTCATATTTTTCCTTCTTCTAAAATTTTTTAGAAATATAATCTATAACAGATTCAAAAACAACTCTTCCGTCACCAACATTTTCATTTATTCCTAAGCGATTCCAGTCTGGATGTTGATGACGATAAAAAACTCGTTCTGGATGCGGCATCATACCAAAAACATTACCTATATGGTTACAGATTCCTGCGATATTGTATGGTGATCCATTTGGATTCCAAGGATATTCTGCGTAGTTTCCATCAGGGTCAACATATTTGAATACTATTTGATCGTTTTCTTCTAGTTTTCTGATTATTTTTTCTTGTTTTTCCATTGGAAATAATAGTTTTCCTTCGGCATGAGCACTTGGTATTAGTCTTATTTGTTTTTCTGGTATTTTTTTTGTAAAGACGCATTTTCCTTGGTTTTCATGTTTTAGTAGTGTAGGTCGGCATTCGAATCTGTCCGAGTCATTTATTGTTAGGCATGCTTGTGGTGTTTTTGTTATGGTGGTTTCTATGCTTGGTAGAAGTCCTAGTTCTGTTAGTACTTGAAAACCATTACAAACTCCTAGTATTGGGTATTCTTGGTTTACGAATTCTTCTAATTTTTTTTGTAGTTTGCTTTTGATTCTTGCTGCAAATATTGCGCCTGCTCTTATGTAGTCTCCTGCTGAGAATCCTCCGGGTATCATTAGGCATTGATAATTTGATAGGTTTCTTTTTTCGTCTTTGTTGCAGTCTATGTTTAGTAGTTGTTTTAGGTGTACGAATTCTGGTTTGGTTCCTTGTCTTTTGAATGCGTCATAGCTTTCTTGTTCGCAGTTTGTTCCTTCGATTCTTAGTATTGCTATTTTTATGTTTTCTTTTTTCAATTTGTTTTTTTCACCTGTTGGAGTTTTTTTGTTTGGTATTGTTTTTTTCTTATATGTTTTTTGTTGTTTTAGATTTTAATTATATATAATTATAAGTTGTATTTTTGTTATTTTCATAAGCTTTTTATACTACTTTTTAATGACATTTAATTACATTTAATTAAATATAGTTAAAAATTAGGTGAAAAAAAATATGGCAGAAGAAAAAAACGAAAAAAAATACACAACAATATCCATACCAACACCACTTGCAGAAAAAATCAAAAAAAGAATAGAAGGAACAGGATTCAACTCACTATCATCATACGTAACCTACGTTTTAAGAGAAGTAATCTCAGGTATGGATGAAGAAGATGGCGAAGAAGCGTTTTCAAAAGAAGACGAAGAAAAAGTCAAAGAAAGACTCAGAGCACTAGGATATCTAGACTAAAAGGAGAATAAATAAAATGCAAAACCCACACGGTGGAAAACTCGTAAATAGAAAAACCAAAAAAGATGAAAACTACACCAAAGAAATGCCAACATTCGAAATAGATAATAACCTAACCGAAGACGTAATAAATATAGCAACAGGAATATTCTCACCACTCAAAGGATTCCTAGGATACAACGATTTAGAAAATGTTGTAAAAGAAAAAAGACTCGAAAACGACACACCATGGACCATACCAATCCTCCTAGATTTCAACGGAGAACAGCTAAAAGAAGGCGATACAGTCCTCTTAAAAAACAAAGATCTAGGATTAAAAGCAACACTAGATATCGAAGAAATATATAACTATGATAAAAAAACCATAGCAGAAAACGTATTCAAAACAACAGACAACAAACATCCCGGTGTAGCACATGTAACAGGAATGAAACCCAAATTTGTAGGCGGAAAAATAAAACTAATAGAAAACAAACCAAGAGAATTCCATAACTACACCCTGCAACCAAAAGAAACAAGAATTTTATTCAAAGAAAAAGGATGGAGAGAAATCGTTGCATTCCAAACAAGAAACCCACCACATCTTGGACATGAATATGTTCAAAAAACAGCACTAACCTTTGTAGATGGAATCTTTATCAATCCAATCCTTGGGAAGAAAAAACAAGGAGACTTCAAAGACGAAGTAATCCTCAAAAGCTATGAAACACTAATGCAGCACTACTACCTACAAGAAAGATCAGTGATGAGCATACTGCGAACTAGTATGAAATACGCTGGACCACGGGAAGCAATACATCATGCAATCATGCGTAAGAATTTCGGTTGCACACATTTTATTGTAGGACGCGATCATGCAGGTGTTGGTAACTACTATGGGCCATATGATGCTCATGACATATTCAAAGAATTCCCAGACCTTGGCATAATACCAATCTTTTTCAGATCATTCTCACGTTGTACAAAATGTGAAAGCGTAGTAAACGACAAAATATGCCCACATGACCAAAAACACCACATCAACTTCAGCGGAAAAAAAATAAGAGCACTATTAAGAGAAGGCAAAGTACCACCTGAAGACATGATGAGAAAAGAAGTCGCAGAAACCATACTACAATATGATCATCCATTCGTAGAATAAAAAAAACACTGGTGAAAACATAATGAATCTTGATCAACTGAAAGGAAAAGGACTACTTATTCATCACTGGGATACAGATGGAATCTGCTCAGCAAAACTACTACTTGAAAAACTCGGAGAAAAAATAGTAGCCAATAGAACACCAATTCTTGGCAATTATTTTTTAACACCTGAAGAAATAGAAAAATGCAAAGGATTCGACTTTATCATAATCGCGGATATGAGTCTACCTGAGGAAAACATTCAACAACTTAACAGGCAAGCTGTAAATGTTCTCATTTTCGATCATCACCTCGGTGAAGAAATCAAAACCGTTTTTCATCACAATCCCATAATAAAAGGAGAAAATCCAGATGATTACCCTAGTGCCAGTTGGATAGTAAACGACTTTTTAGAAAACCCCGTTAATCTTTTTGCAATTCTTGGAATAGTTGGAGATCATGAACAAAAAATCAAAAATAATTCAAAGTTCAATCAGATTATCAAAGATTTCTGCGAAGAGAATAATCTAACATTTGAAGACCTTCACAAAATGGTGTACTTACTTGACTCTAATTATAAAAAAGGGGACAAACAAGCTGTAGAAAAAGCACCATATACGCTTCTTGAAACAAAAAAACCAAGAGATATCCTTGAAAACCCTGAATGGAACAAATATTATAACATGATAGAAGAAGAAATCAACAAACAACTAAATGATGTCGGTGAAACCTTTGATCAAACTATCCTTAAAAAAATGAATTCATCTTTTAACATAATATCAACTGTGACACGTAAACTTGCTTGGAACACACAAAAAAACACTATCGTTGTAAACACAGGTTTTTTTGATGATCTTGATCAACTATACATTCGGACTATTAGTAAAAACATGGAACCTATGATAAAACGTGGGAAAGAACTAGGTTTTAAATGCGGT
>CAYMOC010000022.1:0-23188 GCA_964391965.1 uncultured Thermoplasmatales archaeon
AAAAAGTTCTAAGAAATTGAATCACTCATTCAATTACGGGATGAAGCCCAAAAAAATTCAAAAAAAAATGTAAAAAATCTTGTTTTTTTATACTCCCTCTTGGAACATTGGTTCATCTTTGTAGCTTCTGGAGAGTTCCTCTTTTAGAACTTTTGCAAGTCGTTTTATACCTATTTTTATTGTTTTATCATCTGAATACGAAAAATTAAGACGCATAGAATGATAATTTCCTTTATCAGGGAAGAAAGCATCACCAGCAACATACGCTATTTTGTTTGCAATAGCTTTTTGAAGCATTATGTTAGTGTTAACACTTTTAGGCAGAGTAATCCAGATAAACATCCCACCCTTAGGGACTTTCCATTCCGCTTCCTCTGGGAAATATTCCTCTAAAGATTCAACCATAACATCTCTTTTTCTTTTATACATTTTTTTAATCTTATCTAATTGTTTATCGAGATATCCTTGGTTAATATATTCATATGCTACATACTGACCAAAAGTATTAGTGCAGAGATCTGCAGCTTGTTTAGAAAGTACGAGTTTATCAAGTATTTCACGTGATGCTATCATCCAAGCGATTCTGAAACCAGGGGCAAGGATTTTTGAAAAAGTCGACATGTAGATTACTCGTCCTTTTTTATCAAGAGATTTTATTGTAGGAATTTTTTCTCCTTCAAAAATAAGATCTCCATATGGGTCATCTTCAATAATTAGGAAATCATATTCAGAGGCTATATCAAGAAGTTCTTTTCTGTGACTAAGAGAAACTGTTTCCCCAGAAGGATTTTGGAAATTAGATACAGTGTACAAAAACTTAGGGTTTATACCGGTCATATGTAATCTTTTAAGGTTTCTTCTAAGAGAATCAATGTCGATTCCTTCATCATCCATAGGAATCGATTCGCAGTTTCCTTCGAAAGCACCAAAAGCCTGTACTGCACCCAGATAAGTTGGAACACTAGAAAGATATGTATCATAAGGATTAAGGAAAC
Source organism: uncultured Thermoplasmatales archaeon (assembly GCA_964391965.1). Classification (GTDB taxonomy): domain Archaea; phylum Thermoplasmatota; class E2; order DHVEG-1; family DHVEG-1; genus JAZKSG01. Next base: position 996 of record CAYMOC010000022.1, read on the forward strand.
AAAAAGCTGATAAAAACAAAGCTTGTTGAGCTCCAGAAGTTACAAGTATATCATGTAGTTCACAATCAATATTTTTTTCTTTTTTCATACGTTCAGCAAGAACACCACGAAGTAATGGAAGACCTTCTGTTGTACCATATTGTAAAGCATTTTTTATATCACCTTCAAAAGTTTTATCAATGCATTCATGAATTAATTCAACAGGAAAACCGGATGGGTTAGGAAGACCGCCTCCAAAAGAAATCATACCCGGGAGATTAGTAATTTTTAATAATTCACGGATTTCTGATGATCTTAACATTTTAGCTTTTCTTGACAATAACCTTTCAATATTTACAACCATAGGATACTACCAAAAACCATCAACAGAAAACATTTTATAAAACTTAGTATCAAAAAAAGAATAAAAAAAAATTAGATTTTATTAAGAGCTTTATCTAATCTTTCAAGAAAAGTGTTGACCTCGCCTTCATCGATAATAGTTGGAGGCAATAATCGCATATATTCACCAGTTGAAAGACTAGTTTTAACACCCTGATTTCTAAGTTCATCCTGAAGTTTAGAAACATTTTCAGATGAGCCTAATGAAAACGCTATCATTAAACCACGACCTCTGATTTCTTTAATAACAGGATGTTTTTTCCTTAAATCCTTAAGACCTTTCTCTATTTGTCTGCCACGTTCAATAACATTTTTAGTGATATCTTTTTGTTTCATCTGTCGTGTTGCTATCAAAGCAGAAGTCATAGCCATAGGGTTACCTCCAAATGTTGATCCATCGTAACCTGGTTTCATAGCATCAGAAACATCCTCGCTTGTTACAACAGCTGTAACAGGATAACCACCACCGAAGGATTTACCGATAACCATTATATCTGGTACAACATTATAACTCATGCAGGCAAACCATTCATCTTTTTTAACCGCAGTACGAGCAAAACCAGCTTGTACCTCATCATCAATTATTACCAGGTTTTTTTCTTCTCTCAGTTTCCAAAGTTTTTCAATAAAATCTGGATCAGCCGGGAGGTTACCTGCTTCTTCACCTTGCACCATTTCCATGATAACAATCCTTGCCCCAGTTTTTTCAACAAGATTTTTTACTGAATCTATGTTGTTGAATTCTGCGAAATGAACCCATTCTTCCTCATGAAGTAAAAAAGGTTCACGATATTTTTTATTCCAAGTCACAGAAACTGCTCCATGAGTTCTACCATGAAAACCATTTTTAAAAGCTATAACATTTTTTGTACCAGTATATGCTTTAGCGATTTTTATTGCTTTATCAACAGCTTCACCGCCAGAGTTCTGCCAATAAAAAAAATCAAGACCACTAGGCATCATAGATGAAATCTCACGAAGGAAACGAGTACGAGCAATCTGTACACGATCTTCTTTCATAGAAACTAAAAGATTAGCCTGATTAAACAAACCCTGAGCAACCTCCGGATTATTCATTCCAAGATTTGTTGCACTATAGTTACTATCCATATCTAGAAACCAACGGCCTTTAGTATCAAAGATCCAACAACCCTGACCTTTTACAGGAATAATATCTTTTTCAAGATGAGACACCGGAATTTTGTATTTTTTATGAAGATCCAAGGCTTCATTTGTTGAAATCTCAGAATATTCAAGTTGTTCAACAATAGATTCAAATTCTTCAGGTTTCAAATTTTTTTGATTAAAAAAATCAACAATTGAATCGACCTGTTTTTTATCTAAAGGCATACGAATATTATCAGAAATTTTTAAAACAGATTTTAAATCCGTCACTATTTTTTCTGAATCATCTGATAGAACATTATTCAGTACTTCTTCTAAACGTTCGAAACTAGCATTACTTCTTTCTGGGTTTTTTGTTTTATCATATAACAATGCATCTTTTAGTCTGTCTTCTAACATTTTTTATTCTACCTCAAATTTATATTTTTCAAAAAAATCTTTTTTTTTAATTCTTTTTTGTCCTACGTTTAAAGTTCTTTATAAACCTTTCGATGGGTTTAAAAAACCCTGCCTCTTCACGGAAAACAAAAGGTTAATAAACCCTGCCTTAGTAGTAATGTAAGATTAAAAAAAATTGGTGATATGTTTTGGATCCTGAAGAAATTGAAAGACTATGGTCGTGCCCTAACTGTGGGTCACAAATGCGAAAAATCCCTGATACTACAACTCCATTCAGAGTATGTAATCAATGTGGTTGTTCTGTAGAAGCTGAAGAAAAAAGTTTCAATCCAGGTCGTCTATGTCCCAATTGTAAACAAGAACTAGGGGACAATATGGAATGTCCATATTGTGGCTATGATTTAGGATCCGATTTCGACTAAAAAAATTTTTAAATTTTTTTACTACATTTACTACAAAATTTAGCATCTTCACTTTCAAGATATCCGCAATGAGGACATTTTATTTTTATAATTTCTTTTTTCTCTGAACTATCAAATCTTGATTTTTCTAAACCATCACCGAATGATTGCCCAATTGTTTTTACACCAGAAGATGCTTCTGTGGCAGTATATTTTGACATAGGTTTAATTATGGTTAAACCTACTAAAAAAAATCCTATTAATATTAAAAAAGCCCCAATTGCAAATGAAAACATAGAATTCTTTGATTCTTTAAATCCACTTAAACCTAAACTAGAAAAACCAGAAATTACAAGAAATGCTCCTAAAATCAATAAGGGAACTCCAATGATTAAAAATATCATTTTAAAGTGCGGGTAATACTTCAATTTTTTTCACGCTCCAAATTTTTCAAGTCTTTTAGCATTGGCAAGAGCCAGAGGCAGTAAATCTTCAGCAGGAAACCTAGCTCCAAGGCCTCCTTTAATACATTCACGTTCTCCAAAACTTTTTACTTCATCTGGACGACATTGTTTTGAGTACAGTATTGTTGGAACCGGATGCCAACTATGATATTTTAAAAATGATGGTGTTGAATGATCACCTGTAACAATTAACACATCAGGATTTAAATCCAAAATTTTTGGTAGAAGACGATCTACTTTTTCTATTTCTTTTACTTTGGAATCAAAGTTTCCATCTTCTCCGTAGCTATCTGTTTTTTTAATATGTAAGAAGAAGAAATCATAGTCATCCCAGTTTTCTTCAAGTGTTCTGAATTCATCTTCAACACTATCGCCAGTTTCCAAAAGATTCATACCAATTAGTTTAGCTAGACCTCTGTACATTGGGTATGCTGCAATAGCTGCACTTTTTAGACCAAATACTTCCTCAAAACTCGGCCAATCTGGTTTTTGTGAAAAACCACGTAAAAGAACCATATTAGCAGGATGTTCATCTTCTAAAATTTCTTTTGCTTTGTTTAGAAAATCATCTACAATCGATACTGTTTTTTCTGCGTTATCAGAAAAACCTTTGGGTTTTAATGGTTCTACACCTGTTTCTTGTGGATCTGTATCATAAAGTTTCCCTGAGAGTCCTTCTCCTCTTAGAACAAGTAAAAAACGATGTTCTTTAACTGTTTCAATAAATAAATCAGTATCACAAAGTGAAATTTTTTCACATAGTAGGTTACAAAGTTCTTTGTTTTTCTCCGAAGATATTCTTCCAGCTCTTCTATCGGTGACTTTGCCCTCTGAATCAATGGTTGCAAAGTTTCCACGGGCGGCTACATCCCCATCTTTTAGTTCAAAACCTATACCATTTGCAGCTAGTACCCCTCGTCCTACTTGATATTTTACGGGATTGTATCCAAATATTCCTAGATGACCTGGTCCACTACCTGGTGTTATACCGTTTCCAACTGGGTTATGTAATCCACATATACTTTTTTTAGCAAGAGCATCAAGGTTTGGAGTGTTTGCTGTTTCAAGTTCTGTTTTACCATCTGATTCTAAAGGTAGTCCTCCTATTCCATCCATTACAAGCATTATGATTTTTGAATCATTTTTTTTGATTAGTTTTTTGATGAATTCTAATTCCATTTTTCTTTTATTCTCCTCGAAAACAAATTTTTTTAATCTTTAAAGTGGTGATTAATTATGAGTGTAAAAGTTTATGTTTTTTTATGGTTTTTTGTTGTTTATAAATCTTTTTGACTTTTAAAGATAAAAAACAAACCGAAAGTTTTAAATACTTTACTTGCACAACAATGTGTATCTTAATTTATTAAAAAAATAATCGGTGTAACAATGAATGAAAATAATGAAGAAAATGAATATATAAGAATGCCACTGCCTAAAAGAAAAAAAAATGAAATGTTTGGAGTTGTAAACCAAAGGCTCGGAGCATCGAGAATGAATGTAGCATGTGAAGACGGAAAAACACGGATAGCTAGAATACCTGGTGGAAAAAAAAGAAGAATAAAAAGAATCCAAAACGGCGATTTAGTAATTGTTGCACCATGGGATATTCAAGACGAAAAAGCAGATGTAATATATAAATACAGGAAAAGCCAGGTTAAAATACTGAGTAATAAAAATATTTTACCTGATGAACTAAATGTTTACTGAGGAAACATATTTTTTTGATTAAAATTGAAAAAATTTCTACAAGGGAGGAATATTTTGACGCCAAAAAAACAGGATAAAGACAAACAAAAAATAGAATACACCAAAAAATGCCCTGAATGTGGTAGTAAAAACATCAGCAAAGATGATAAAAGGGGCGAGGTTGTATGTCAAGATTGCGGTCTTGTTTTAGATGAGGATATAATTGATCATGGACCTGAATGGCGTGCTTTTGATGCTGAACAAAAGAAGAAAAGAGCCAGAGCAGGACCACCAACAAAATACACTCTTCATGATAAGGGATTAAGTACAACTATTGGTTGGAAAAATCGTGATAGTTATGGTAGAACAATACCAACCAAGATGAGAGGGCAAATTTATCGTCTTCGTAAATGGCAAAGACGTACACGTATCAGTAATGCTAGTGAAAGAAGTCTAGCGGTTGCTTTCGCAGAGCTTAATAAAATAGCTTCAATTCTTAACCTTCCACGAACTATCCGTGAACAAGCAGGTATGCTATATCGTAAAGCAGCTAAAAAGAATCTTATACGTGGTAGAAGCGTTGAAGGAGTGGTAATCGCAAGTGTTTACGCTGCATGTCGTCTAGCAGGTATGCCTAGAACACTCGATGAACTAGCTGACAAATCACAAATTAAACGTAAAGAAATCGGAAGAACCTACAGATTCTTAGTCCGTGAACTAGGGCTAAAGATGCCGCCGAGTTCACCAGTTGATTATGTTAACCGTTTTGGAAGTAAACTAGGTTTAGATCAGGATGTTAAAACAAAAACTGTGGAAATACTTGAGCAAGCAATAGAAAGCGAGTTAACCAGTGGACGTGGACCAGTAAGCTTGGCTGCTGCAGCAATATATATTGCATCAGTTCTATGCGGAAAAAGAGTAACACAAAGAGAAATTGCTGAAGTAGCAGGTGTTACTGAGGTTACGATCCGTAATCGTTACAAGGAACTAGCTGAAAAACTAGACATCGACATCACAATTTAAAAAAAATCTTTTCTATCATTTTTTTAGTAAAATTCATAAACTATCCTCTTAATACATTAATTCTGATATTTGATGGTGGAGAGTACTAGCAGGATTTCTAAACTTATACTGTGGAATATAATCCTACTTTTTATTTTAGTGATGCTTTTTACATACACTCCAGTTTTTGTAAAAATTGGATCAATAGAAGAAGTACTTGAAAACTTTCTTTCACCAGCCATAATGATTCTTTTTGTTCTTGTTGTAACTAAACTTTTTGTAACAGTTCTAGAACCAGTTTTTAAAAGAGCGTTACGACGTTATCTTATTTCAACATATGAAGTAAAACACACCTGGCAGTTTATTAGTTATCTTATCTGGATTGGAGCTTTTATTGTTTTATCATTTTTACTCGTAGGCGATATGCTATCTATAGGAATCCTAGTTATAATAATACTGGTTCTGTTGATTTTTATTTATCATAAATCAATTATTAATTTTGCTGGATGGCTTCATATAATACTTGGAGGAGCACTTAGTAAAGGAGATCTAATAGAAATAGAGGGTATTAAAGGAAAAGTCGCAGAGGTTTCAACTACTCATATTATACTTGATGAGAAAAAAGATACTCTAAGAGATACGGCATATACTGGAAGAAAAATATCGATTCCTAATTCTTTTATTTTTTCAAAACCAGTTTTTTCGATTTCTTCACAAGAACCAGTTATATGGGATGAAGTAAGCGTTATGCTTCCATCTAATGTTGATCATCTTTTAGCAGAAGATATTATGTCCCAGGTTGCAACAAATGTAGTAGGACATATTATGAAAAAAAGACGTCGCGATATGATTCGAAAAATGTCTTCACCTAATGAGATTCCATATGTTCCCAGTACAGAACTTTCCTTGGAAAAAAATGGCGTCATGTTATCTGTAAGATATTTCTGCCATATTTCAGAAAGAATGGAAGTCCGTTCAGCGATATCAGAAGGGATATTAAAAGAGTTCAAAAAAGAAGGCATAAGAATCTCTTTTAACAATTAAATCATGAGTTTGATGAAAGCATGTATATTATTATTGGTGGTGCAGGAGATGCCGGGAGAGCTCTTGGTAGATTATTAGTAGACAGGGGACATGAGATAGCATTTATCGATAAAGATCCAAATGCTTTAGAAAAAGCTGGTAGAGTAGATTCTTTAACTGTTGAAGGAAATATTAGTGATTTTCGTTCACTATTGGATGCAGGTATTGACAACTGTGATTTTTATATAGGTCTTTCAAAGGATGACAATACTAATCTTGTAAGTTGTTCTCTTGCCAATTTTTATGGATGTAAAACCATAGCACGAGTGAAATCACCTTTGATGGCAAGAGATCCAATATCCAGAAGATACACACCAATAGGCGCTGATTTAGTTCTCTGTCCATCACTTATTGCTTCATCTATGCTTTCTAGGATTTTTGCTTTTCCATCTAGACTAACAGGGATAAACAAAAGTGGAATAGAAACTTTCAGAGCTACTGTTGATGATGATTCTAAATGTAAAAACAAAAAAATTGAAGATATAGATCTTCCAGATGGAGCAAAAATAGTATCAATTTTTAGAGGAGTTCAACAAATTCTTCCTACTGAATCAGAACAACTAGAAACAGAAGATGAACTATGTATTTTTTTAGATGACCGTATAAAAAAGGAAAGCATTGAAGAAATACTTGGAAGTGAACTAGTTTCATATAAAAAAATACAGAATGTTTTCATAGCTGGAGCACGTGAGATTGGTCTTACTCTTGCAAAAAAGCTTCTCGATGCCAAAATAGATGTTTCAATAATGGATATCTCAGAAGCTAGGACAACAAAAGCAGCCGAAATCCTTCCACATGCTTCTGTTATAAAAGCAGATCCTTTAGGTCATGGAGTACTTATAAAAGAGGGTATTGAAAAATTTGATGTACTTCTTGCTATGGGAAAAAACCTAGAGAGAAACACTTTTATTTCAATTCTTTCAAAACAATTCAATGTACCCACAGCGGTAACACTTATTGACCGTATTGATCTTAAGGAATCAGTTGAAAACACACTTGTTGATAGTGCAGTTATTCCAAATCTTTTGTTGGTAAATACTATTCAAAATATTTTGAAACAACAAAAAACTGATTATGAACCAAAAAGAAGTATGTTCACAGGAAATAGGTTTTCAAAGATAAAAGAAACAAAAGAAATTCATTCTGAAGAGATAAAGGTTACTAAAAGAGTTAGATGCCTCGGTAAAAGCATTGAAACTTTTTCTCCAGAGGTTGGAAATTTTTTAATACCTGTTATTGTGAAAAATGATAAAGGATTCATACCTACTGATGATTATATTATAAAAGAAAAAGATAGATTGTTTGTTTTGTTCCATGAATCTGATTATGAAACTGTTCAGAGATGGTTAGTCGGGTGAAAAATTGAGAGCAAAAATAGTGGTTGGAAGTATTGGAACAATCCTTAAGTTTTTCTCTATAGCTTTCCTATTTCCAATAATTCCAGCTTTTCTTTCTAATGAACCAATGATTGATTTTAATTATTTTCAAATTCCGTTTACAGCAGGTGTATTTCTTGCCTGTTCGGGTTTCACATTTCTTATGGGATTGGTTTTTGAAAAAATTGGTAGTAAAAAAGATTTTACTGATAAGGAAGGTTTCGCGATTGTTTCATTGGGTTGGCTTATTATTGTTCTTTTTGCATCACTTCCTTTTATTTTCACAAAATCAGTTGATAATGTCCCAGATGCATATTTTGAAGCAATGTCCGGTGTTACCACCACTGGTGCAACTGTTTTATCTTATCCGTTGGAAGATCATTATCAAAGCGTGCTTTTTTGGCGTGCTCTCCTGCAATGGCTTGGTGGAATGGGAATCATTGTTCTTAGTGTAGCATTACTTACTCGCCTCACCTCCGGTGGAAAACGGCTAATTGAATCGGAAGCCCCAGGGCCTTCAATGCATAAACTAAAACCAACTATTATGCAAACAGCTAGACTTCTATGGCTTGTATATGGTTTTTTTACAGTTGCAGAAATACTTGTTCTAAGACTTGTGGGAGTACCTCTCTATGAGGGAATCTATCATGCGTTTACTACTATGTCCACTGGTGGTTTTAGTATTCATACAAACAGTATAGCACATTATGCGCCCGTTGTTCATTGGGTTATAATCTTTTTTATGATAATTGGGGGAACAAATTTTACTATTCATTATTATGCACTTCATGGAAAACCTGAACGATATAAAAAAGACCCAGAGTTCAAATTTTATCTTCTAATGATATGTTTATTTGTTGGAGCAATCACATTAGATCTTATCGCATCAGGGATAATTGAACTAGAAAGCCTTAGAATTGCTGCTTTCCAATCAATATCGATTATGACAACAACCGGTTACACTATAGTAAATTATGATGCCTGGTCGAGTTTTGGTAGATTTTTAATCCTTATCCTTATGTTTTTAGGAGGCTGTGCTGGTTCAACTAGTGGTGCTATGAAACAAGTTAGACTTCTTTTGATGTTTAAAATGCTTAAAAAGAAAATAATGCAACTACTACATCCCAATGCAGTTATTCATGTTCGACTTGGTGACAGCGTAGTATCAGATAAAACCCTTCACACTATTACTATGTTTTTCTTTGCATATATCCTTATTTTTATTATCTCAACAGCAGGCATGCTTGCTATGGGTATGGATATGATTACTGGTGCATCTGCTGCAGCATCATGTTTAGGTAATGTTGGTCCAGCTCTAGGGAATTTGGGTCCAAATTTTAGTTATGCAGCAGTCCCTGCTGCTGGAAAAATATGGCTAGTAGTTTTAATGTGGATAGGACGTCTTGAGATCTTTACAGCTCTAATTCTTTTCGTGCCAACTGCATATAAAAGAGAAACACTTCTTGAATAAAAAAACGATCTTTTTTTATATTTTCAAAGATTTTTTATAGGAGTATGTAATAGGAAAGAAAAAAAATATTCTTTAAGTTTTTGAAAAGGTAGTAAATCATGGTAGAAGAAATCATAAAAAATCGTGTAGGTCGAACACCACTTATTAGAGCGAAGAAACTAGAGAAAGAACTGGGAGTTAAAAAAATTTATTTGAAACTTGAGGGGAATAACCCTTCAGGTCATAGAGAGGATCGTTTAGCCTATTTGATTATCAGAGATGCTATAGCACGAAAAAAGAAGACAATTTGTATGGGAACCTATGGAACCATTGGTGGATCACTTTCATTTCTTTCAAAATATTTTGATGTAAATCTTATATTTTATGTTCCAGAAAAAGAAGAAATCAATAGAAAAAAATTGTTTGACAATGGCAATGTTGAAATCATTAAATTTGGGGAAACCTATGATGATTGCGTTGAGGAAAGCCGCCGTATTGCTAAAGAAAAAGGATGGTATGATGCAAACTTTGGCCTAGCTAACAGTGTTATGAACATGTATGCCCTCTCTTATGTTGCTAAAGAAATAAATAAACAACTGAAGGAGGAGGTTGCAGATACTGTTTTCTGCCAGACTTTTAATGGATCCTCTATAGCAGGGCTTCATCTTGGTTTTAAAGACTTGTGGATTGATGAAAATATTGATGAACTGCCTAAACTCTACGCGGTTGGAACAGATAATGGTAACGCTATCATTGAAGCGTATAAAAAAGGTAAAGAAGAAATAATTGAACTTGATCCTGAAAAAGATATTAAAAACACTGAGCTTAGTAAACATATGGTAAATTGGAACTGTCTTAATGGCCAGGATGCATTGAATGCAATACATGATACATATGGTGGAGCAATAGCTGTTACAGATGATGAATTAATAGATGGTTACAAAAAAATAAAAAAAGCACATAATCTTCATCTAACCGAAGCAAATTCTTATCCTGTTGCTGGTTTTATTAAAGCAGTAAAACAAGGAAAAATCAAAAATGGTATTCATATAATATTACTTGATGATGGAAACATTGATCTTGATCTTAGAATCCTTGAAAAAAAAGATTTGAATATTACCTATGACGAATTTTTAGATAAGCTGGATGAATGGCTTCTTGAGTTTACTGATCCCGTGGAAGAGATGGAGGATGCTGTTGAGAACGCTTTTGAAAAAGGATACGTGCTTGGTGCTTTTGATCATGAAACACTTGTGGGAATAGCTATCCTTTCAAGATCAGGTTTTGATACATTTTTCCCAAAATATCATCTATCATATATTGCAACTAAAAAAAGTGTTAAAGGACGAGGTATCGCAACCCAACTTTTACAGGAAGCAATAGATGTTACCAGAGGTGATCTTTCTCTTCATGTTGAAACAAATAATAAAAGAGCGATAAAACTTTATGAAAAAATGGGTCTTCGTAAAAAATATTACAGAATGATTTATAGTGGTGGTGAAGAATACGAAGAAGAAGATGAGGAGGATGAATCTACTTAACAAAGATGAGGAAACAGAATTAATTGATTTAACTAAAGATTTGATTCGTATACCCAGCTCTGTTAAGGATGGAAATGAAATCTATGATTTTGTACATAAATATTTGAAAAGCAAAGGATTTGATGTACGTTTTCAAACAGTAAAAAACCCATATATTGATTATTATGATTATTCTAATCTATACTTGAAGGTTGGTAATGGTGAAGGACCAAAAATAATGCTAAATGGCCATCTGGATACTGTTGGAGTTGATGATCCAAAGGTTTGGAGTCATCCACCATTTGATGCTGAAGAAGAAAATGGTAAAATTTTTGGGCGTGGCGCTGCGGATATGAAAGCAGGTTGCGCTGCTGAAATAATAGCATTTCTATCATTTTTAGAACGAATAGATGAAGTTAATGGTGAACTATTTCTTAGTTGTGTTTTCGGTGAAGAAGCACCTTTTTCTCTTGGAACAGATACACTTCTCAGAGAGTTTGATTTAAAAGATTACAGTTTAATAATAATCACTGAACCATCACCAATTCTAACTCAGAATGATTATTGTTTCAATCATCAAAAAATCCATAAATCACAATTTCCAGTACCGATAGTTGGAGCAGAAGGAAGAGTACTTCTTGAGTTAGAGTTTTTCGGCAGAGCAGCACATGCATCACATCCATCATCAGGAGTGAATGCTTTACATGATGCATCAACCCTCATCTCAGAGTTGGCTCGTTTTGACATTTTCACTCATATCAAAAGAGGAAGAGGTCATTATGTTGTTTTAAATATTGATGGAGGAGATTACTCTTTCACAGTTCCAAGTTATTGTAAAGTTCTTATTAATCGTCAAGTAATGCTTGGAGAGAGTGCTGAAACAGTTATAAGAGAAATAAATAAGATAGTTAAGGCTTTGAATTTGAAAGCTAAGGTAAATATTTACCGCAGGCATTGTCCAGGACCTGAACTGGAATATAAACCGTATCTTTTTCAAAAAAGTGATTACATTAATCTTTTTATGAGCATACTAGAAAAAAATCATCAACAAAAAAATGTTGATGAACCCATCTGTAAGTTTTCAACAAAAAGTGTTGGAGATTTTAATCTTTTTGGAACACGTGCAAAAATTCCAACATTGGTTTTTGGACCAGGTGGCGGAAACATTCATGCACCCGATGAATATGTAAACAAGCAAGAGGTAATTGACACTGCTAATTATCTTTTAAAATACCTATTGGAGGTTTATAAAAATTAGTAACCACCCAATGCTAACTGTTGATTTAAAAAAAATAAGGAGAAACACTGAAAATATTGTGAAACTCGCTAAAAAATTTGATATAACAATAACTGGTGTAACAAAAGCCTCCTGTGGCGATCCAAAGATAGCTATGGAGATGATTAAAGGCGGAGCGGTATCTGTTGCTGATTCACGTGTTGAAAATCTTAAAAACCTGAAAAATGCAGGTATCCAAAAAGAACTGATGCTTCTTAGAACACCGATGATATCTGAAATAGAGGACGTTATTGAATATGCAGATGTTTCACTTCAGTCAGAGTTTAAAGTAATTCAAAAACTTTCAGAAACAGCTGTTAAACATGGTAAAAAACATAAAATTATTCTAATGGTTGAAATGGGTGACCTAAGGGAGGGAATGAATCCTTCTGAATTAGATGAAAAAATCAGCCAGATTCAAAGTTTACAGGGAATAAAAATCCATGGTGTAGGTATGAACCTTGCTTGTTTCGGCGGTGTTGCTCCAACCAATGAGAAGATACAAGAGTTTAACAGAGTAATTAACGAGATAGAGGAAAAACATAATATAAAATTTGAAATAATCAGTGGTGGGAATTCAGCAAATATCCCATCTCTTCTTAAAGAAACAGAACAGGGAAGAATAAATAATCTTCGTGTTGGTGAAGGAATACTACTGGGTCTTGAAACAGTAAATCGTACTGCTATACCGGGTTGTTTTCAGGATACATTTTTTGTAGAAGCAGAAATAATCGAGCTTAAAAAAAAGCCATCTAAACCTTATGGGATAGTTACTCAAAACGCGTTTGGTGAAACACCAGAATTCAAAGACCGCGGAGAAATACTACGAGGAATCGTAGCACTTGGTAAACAAGATGTGATAGTAGAAGATTTAGAACCTTATGATGAAAACATTATTATTCTTGGTAGCAGCAGTGATCATATCATTGTTGAAATCAAAAACAACAATTACAATATCGGAGATAAAATCAGATTTGGTATGAAATATGGAGCTCTTGTTCATCTTTTTACAAGTAAATATGTTAAGAAAAAATACATAAACGGGTAAAATATTTTTAAAAATTGAAATTATGAACAATGATCTATATTTTGAAAAAGTAAAACCAGATAATTTTGATGTTTTTTTCAACCTTGTAAACAAACTAGCAGAATATGAAAAACAAGGAGGTTTAGATGAAAACGTTAAAAACCGTCTTGAAAAAGATGCTTTTTCAAATAATCCTCGTTATGAAGCTTATTTAGCTAAATTAGATGATGAATATGTTGGATATTTTATTCTTATTGATACCTATTCTAGTTATCAAGCAAAACCAACACTGTATTTAGAGGATCTTTTTGTACTTGATGAATACCGAGGGAAAGGTATTGGTCAGAAAATGTTTGAATTCTGTGTTGATAAAGCAAATAAGGAAGATTATGGTCGTATGGAATGGTGTGTTTATAATTGGAACAAACCAGCTATTGGATTTTATAGAAAAAACAAAGCATCCGCTTTGGATAAAACATATTATCGACTCAATAAAGAACAAATTGAAGAATTTAAAAAATAATATTAGAAAGCCGTTGGAGGGATTCGAACCCTCGGCCTGCTGATTACGAATCAGCTGCTCAAGCCACCTAAGCTACAACGGCAATAAAAAAAGGTTAATTTTGTTTTAGTACATTAAATTAGTTGAAAAAAAGAAAAAAAAGATTATTTGAAAAACTTTGTTTTTTAAAATGCAAGATTGAAAATTATTACCTGAATTTTATCTTCTGCTATGTTATCTTCGTTATCATATGCTCTGACTTTTATAGTGTGTCTTCCAAAGATTCTTTCATTCCATGTCCAGTTGTTTCCTCCATTGGTTTCATTGTATCTTGAAACATTGTCAATTAGGAATTCAACTTTTTCGATTGTTCCATCTTTATCTGATGCATTTATTTGTATATCAATGGGTCCAATGATTAGTGTTAAACCTGAAAAGTTTAATAGTTTTGAGTTTCTGAAATATATTCCATTTGTTGGTTGTTCTATTTTTATCTCCGGATCATAGGTTTCTTGTTCTTCCTCTTCTGTTTCGAAACTCCAGATATCTGAAGTGTTTGTGTATTCGCCGTCATCTGCTTTTACATACCAACTGTAGGTTGTTTGGTATTCTAGATTATACCATGCTGTTGAAACACGTGTTTCACTTCCAGCATTATAGATTACATCAATTATGCTATCATCTGATGCATCATAGAATGTAACAGTCATGCTGTCCATGTCGGGATCTGTTACATATACACTCAAAACAGGGCTTGTGTCAACATTATCTTCATAGCTTTCTGGGTCTGGATATATTGGTTTATCAGGTTTATGGTTTTCATCAGATGTCTCAGTGATACTAACAGTGTCTTCATCATTTACAGGTGTGTTATCATATGTTGAATAACCAGAGACACCTACATTGTTTGATGTGTCAAAGTGTACTGTTGCATTAAACAATATTATTATTTTTTCACCAGGTGAGAGTATTTCATCATAGATCCATTCAATATGGTAATCATCAACATAATCGGGGATGATTGAGAAATCATGGAAGTTGTCTATTCCGCATCCGACATTATCATTTATTTCGATATCAAAAAGTTCACAAGTTCCAGTGTTTTCAACAGTTATTTTAAATGTTACATCAACTGGATAGTCTTCAACAGTTAAATCATCAGACCATTCATCGTTATATTTTATTTTTTTGTCAACAGATATCTCGGGGTCACATGAACAATCAATAACCTTTACAGTAACACTGTCTTCATCGGTTACTATTTCCCCAAATTCATCTTCACCGGTTACTGTTCCAATGTTTGTAGTGTTTACACAAAGTGTTGCACTGGCAGTATAAACCCATGTTTCATCAAGTTCAAGCAATCCATTGCTGTTAGTATCCCCACTTTGATATTCTACATTTGAAATTTTGTTATCAGTTACTTCTATATTTGTTAGATCAACTGTTCCAGTGTTTGAAACATAATAGGTATACTCCACTGTTTCACCGATGCATACTTCTTCACAATCCGCTTGTTTATCAATACTAATACCTGACTGGTCACAATCTACATAGATACTAGTTTGATCTGAAACATCATATGAACCATCCTGGTTGCTTATTTCTGTACCTGGATGATCAACTGGTGTAAATCCTTCAGGATGAGCAGTTATATTATTTTCACCAAGTCCACAATCAACCGCTGTTGCATTATAAAAAAAAGTAAGATTTTCACCAGGTGGAATGGACGGTGGTTTATACCAATAAACAATATTATTCTCCCAATCCACTTCTTCCACATTCGGCCAACCTGCTTCATCATAAATAGTGCTACTACCATTTACATAACGTAAATTATCTGGAAGCTGATCATAAACGACTCCGCTAAAATGAATAAGGTAACATTCAGATGGGTTATCAATCACTACTTTGAAATGAACAGTATCCCCTAAGTTTACTTCTGTTGATTCACTCCAACAGCATTCATTTAATACTTTTTTATCAATACTTATACCAGGTTCACAATCACAAGAAATAACGTTTACATTTGCTGTATCATTATCCCTTGGCCAATGGATTTCTTTACAGCAATCAACACTAGCAAAATTCTCAGAGTGCCCCTCTAATACTGCTTTTGCCGAGAAAATTATATCAAAACTTTCACCAACACATAAACGTTGTTCTAGTTTCCATTCAACATAATGATCTGAATATTTAGAAGGCGTGATGCTAGCTGAACCAGGGATGTATTCAAGGTTTTCTGGAAGAAAATCTTGAACAAACTCCGTCATTATTGGATGAGTGCCAGGGTTGCCATTGTTTGTTAATTTTAATCTAAAATCAACAACTTGGTTTAGATATACATCTACTTCCTCCTGCCACATAACAACTTCTTGTCCAGCACTTACTTGTTTTTCAAGAAGAATGCTATAGTCATCTATGTTTTTTTCTACATCTTCACAAAAACTTGAAGAATAACTTTTTTCTTCTGCAGTACTGGTATTAAAAATATTTAAAAATGATACCATTAGAAGTACTGCTATAATGCATATTACAGTTTTTTTATTGTTTTTCATCTTTACCTACCCCATTATATAAATTTTCTATTTCAACTAAAAATATATTGATTAATATAATTTTCGGTGTTTTTGGTTAAAATTAGTTTATAATTTTCGTTTATTAATAACATTTAATAAAAAAAATAAGAAAAATTAAGTTTATTTTATCTGTTAAATGGCGGTTTTGTTAAATCTAAATCTATTCCTTCAAGATCGTATTCTTCGGGAGATCTTTGGAAAAAACCTACATCTATTTTTGCCCAGTCATTACAGTCATTTGGTCCATGTGTACCATCTGAAAAATCAAAATACCTGCATCCGTAATATAAATAATTCATTACGCTTTTGTAATTATACCATTTTTCCGCGGATCCTTCTGCTGATAGGTTATCTACTCCACCGCAGTGAAAATATCCATAACCGCAGCTGTGTCCTAGTTCATGTAATATAGATACTGCTTGTGCTACTCTTTGTGCTCTAGGAGTTATTGCGTTACCACCGGGTCCTTTATAGAATTGATCTGATTGTTGTACCACTATTGTATCATATTGTCCTCTGTAGTCCATGTTATATATGTATCCACCGCCATGACATATGATTAAATATCTGAAGATTCCTTTTCTTTCATCTGAGAAATCTTTTTTATAATATTCAGATATGCTGTAATCTGTGGCCGCCACTCCGTCTAGTCCAATATAGTCAAGTTTTTCTCCTCCTTCTCCAATGCATCCGTCATCAACATGTAGTGTTATTCCATGTTCGTTGAATCGCTCCATAAGCATTTGCTGTGATTCTTCCCAAAATGTGTATTCTTGGCCTTTTAGCAATGCTTTTTCTATAACAGGTCTTCTTATTGGTATTATTTTTCCTTTTTTCATGGTGATTTTGTAATCTCCAATAAGAGTTTCATCTGGTGCATCATCTGAATAATCAGATTCTATGTATATTTCTGGTTGATATGGGTTAGCCAACCATTTTGACATGTATTCTTCTTCTGTGTTTTGTATGCCATCGTTATCTGGATCTATTTCGCTGTGGTTGTCCCACTTAAATGGGTCATATCCCCACATCCATTCCCAGGCTGTTGAACATTTATCACCATCTGGATCAAGTTTTCTGTCATCCACCCTTGGATCTGTTCCTAGTATGTTTACTTCTGTCCAGTAGGGTATTTTATCTCCGTCCTTATCTGATTGTCTTAGGTCAAACCATATTTCGTAGTCTGTTCCATTGTAATGCCCGTATCCATCTGAATCATTAAAATAATCATCTCCATCCCATCTACCGGTTTTGTAGTCATATTCAAGATTTATTTTTTCAGCAATTTCTTGTTTTGTTTCTGTTCCAAATAAGTTTTTTTGTTGTTTTTTCTCAATTACTTGTATTTGAACTTTTGAAGTTTGTTTTTCTTCTTCTACTACTTTATAAAACTCGTTGAAAATGTAACCTGTATCCCAGCTGTTAAACTCTTTTTTTTCTGCAACCCATGAGAAATCGTCTATTACTGACCCAAATGTAAATCTGGGTGTTTCATCCCATCCTTTACCGGGCAACATGCCTCTTATGAATCTTGCTAGTCCAAGTCCATTTACTGGTTTTCCTGATATTTTACAAATTAAGGGAATAAATCCTCTATCATTTATTTCTAGTTCGTTAATTTTTTCAACCAACGGGCCGGTGTCAGTCATTTGTTTTATTATTCCTTTTGCTCTTATTCTTTTAATTTCAATGTATATTGCTTGTTCTATTAACGGGCTAATACGGTCATCTATCTCTTTTTGTTTGTTTGATCTACCATTTGTTTCTTTTTGTTGATTGAATTTGATGTATAGTATTGTACTTGACAGGATTAGTATTGTTATTACCAATAGTGTCCCAATTATAACCTTTTTATTTTTTTTCATCTTTAACTACCCCCATTTATAAATTTTCTTGTTCAACTAAAAATATATTAATTAATATAATTTCCGGTGTTTTTCCTAAAAAATCTCTTTTTTAATCATCTTTTTTTCGTAACATCTATCTACTAAACCACAGTTATCGCATCTAAGATAAATAATGGTATCAGGTATTGATGAGGCCGGCAAGGGTCCTGTTTTAGGTCCTTTAGTAGTTGCTGGTGTAAAAGTTAAGGACGATAGTAAACTTGTTAGTTACAAGATTCGCGATTCAAAAAAACTCAGCCCTCGTAGAAGAAGATATCTAGCAAGTATCATAAATGAGATTGCTTTGAAAAAAGAAATAGTTGTCATTGATGCTAAAGATATTGATGATATGCGTAAGGTTATGACTATGAATGAAATCACAGTAAATGCTTTTTCAAAGGTTGTTCAGAAACTAAAACCTGAGATTTGTTATGTAGATTCTGCTGATGTTAATGAAAATAGATTCCGTGATAACATACTATCTAATATTAGTTTTAAACCTGAAATTATTTCTAAACACAAAGCAGATGATATCTATCCGATAGTTGGCGCGGCATCAATTATTGCTAAAACTTATCGAGATGAACTAGTGAAAAGGATAGAGTTTAAACTTAGAAAAAAAATGGATGTTCCTTTAGGTAGTGGTTATCCAGCTGATCCGATAACTCAGAGGTTTTTGAAAAAATGGGTTAACAAATATGGTAAACTCCCACCGCATACACGTCATTCATGGAATACATCTAAAAAAATTATGAACAAATTTAGTAACAAAAAACTTGATGATTTCTAAAAAAATGTTTTTTGGATAATATTTGTACAATAAACACTTTATAAACATGAGATACAAAATAATAGTTTGGTGTTGACTGTTGATTTGTAAGAAATGTGGAAGAAGATTTGGTGTTTATGGAAAAAATTTTTGGAGTGTTAAATTAGGTATTTGCCCTAGATGCAGTCAGGTTTTATCTAAGGTATAAAAAAAATTAACGATTTATTATCAAAATTTTTTGTATAGATTTATAGATTCATTTAAAAATATATGATTTGGTTTTTTGTATGAGAGAAAGAAGGGGCGATAAGTAAAAAAATATTTTTTTTGGATTGGTGTGCTTAATATATTTTTTTGGCCCCTTCACAAAACAATTTATGTTTTTTGGATGGGATGTGATTCCCTTTATTTATCTCACAAAAAAAGCACACGTTATTTTTTGTATTTAAAACTGTTTTGTAAAAATGTCAAAATGACAAAATGTCAAAAAATAAAGTTTTATTTAAAAAAATTAAAAAAATGTTTTAGGGAGAGGTATTGTTATGCTGTTTTTTTCAGTTTTTCCCTATGAATGAGATCATCATAACATTTTTCAACACTATTGATAAGTTTTTTTACATCTATTGGTTTTGTATGATAATCAAATATATAGGAGCCTAAAAGTTGCATTCTTTCATTATCTTTTGTTCCTTTACCAGTGATTATTTCGATATTGATTTCATCTGTTAGACCGCGTTCTACGATTTCTTTTATTACTTCCCAGCCATCTTTTTCCGGCATCATCAAGTCCATTAGTATTATCCCTTGGAATCCTTCTTCAAGTTTATCCAGGCAGTCTATTCCATTGTTTACTGTTACTACTTCATAGTTTTGTCGTTCTAATAGTACTTTTAGTGAGTTTAGTATATCTTCTTCATCATCTACTATCATTATTTTCTTATTCATCTTTACCCTCCATATATATTGTCAATTTCTGACATGAAAAAGTCTATCACTGCATTTATTTAAACTCTATGTGGCAGAATAACAAAATGTAAAAAAAGAAATATTGTTTATTTTCTTCGTTTAAAGTATGCAACCAAAGCCAAAGCACAGATCAATAAAATTATTTCAAAACCTGGAGTGCTTGTCGCAGTTACATCATTACTTGTATCTTTTTCAAAACAATTATCAAAAGATTGAGTATCCTCAAAAACTCCATCACCATCATTATCCATCTGAACACTAACTGCATTTTTTCCAGAAGATATTGTATTCCAATCAACTTCTAACCTATGAACAGAACCTAAATTTGTATTTATTTCAGGACTTACAACAGTAGATTCACCTCCATTAAAATTTTTAGTAGCACAAAGAGTGTAAACCCCAGCATCTATTCCTGTTACCTCAAAACTATAAATATCATTCGGGAAAAAAATCTGTATAGTATCATCATAGTAATATGAATTGGGAATATTATTATACACTTTATTATTGTAAACACCTGTTATATTTCGATTTGAATCATAAACACATAATTCAACTGGACATTGAACATTAACAGTTAAAGAACTCAATAAGTTATCAACTTCTTTGAATATATATTTTGCAAGTTCCTCAGCACCAGTCATCCCAAATTTTATTACAGTTTCTTTGACAAGTTTTGAAAAAGCTTTTTGAAAAGCAGGTGTTTCGAATACTTTCTGAATAGTGGGAAATACAACCTTTCCAACTCTATTACCAATCCATTGAGAAATTGTTTTACCGCCAAGTTCATCAAAAACAAATTCATCAAACATATATTTAATTAAAACTTTTGTAACTAAATTCCTTCCAGCTTCTTCCTTACCGTAAAAAGCATTATCTACACCAACATCAACTAATAGATAAATTGCTTCTACTGCTTCTGCACCAGCCGGACAAAATATCTTCAAACCTAAAATTGAAGCAGTCTGGCAACTATCCTTTATCCCCTTTGCAACTTCTATTCCTGCTTCTAGATTACCCTGAAAAACTTGATTCGCTGCATTAAATGCATCAAAAGACAAATCATCGTATTTAATTGATTTTTCTAAATATTTACCAGCAGATTCAATATCGCCCTTATTTAGAAATCGTTCTGCTTGAATAAGAGAAAAAAACCCTATATAGTCAAAATTTAAACCCGCATGATAAAGTTCATCATATTTTCCTGAAAGATCCTGCTGGGAAATAAAATCTGTAAAATCCTGCCACACTGCCGATACAGCCATATCAAAAGTATCCGGATCAAGTAAATATTCTGGATATTTATTATTCAAATGAAAGTTTTTCCTAGTGCTTATTTTATCTCGTAATCTGCCGTTAATATCAGAGTTAGAATCAACAATAATAAAATCAGGCTCATCTATATCATTACCGCCAAATTCCACCCATTCACTATAATCACCTTTAACTGAACAGGTTCTAGCTCTCCAATGATACTTGCCAGGTATTAATTCCTGGGCAGAGCAAATAATTTCTCGTCTACCAGTTAGACTATATGATTCTTTGAAACCCCCTGCATCCTCGTTGTATTCACCAAAAAACTCATTAAGACGACGTAGCTCAACTTGTAAATAAATTCCATCATCATTAGGATCCGAAATTATTGATTTAAAAAAAACCATGTCCGTATTATGGTCTCCTCCAACAGTGATACATTCATATTGACTGTTCATTTGATCCAATTCAACAGGCTCATTGGGGGGGAAATCGCGTGTGGTGTAAAGCTTAAAAGTTCCTTTACAAGAACCACCCCAATATGTTCCAGTAATTTTTGCAGGTGGATTTTCAATAACACCCTTCCATGTAACATCTTCACACCAATTTGAACCCCAACCCTTTTTTTCTGTTATTGTATTATGAAGTACAATAGTTCTATTTTTGTAAACTGCTCCAGTTACAGAATAATTTGCATAAGCAGATCCACTTTTATGAGTTACATAACCATTCACATTACTACCTGTTTGTTTTAGATGATATTTTACATCTCCCCTTGTGCCATAATCTGCTGTCCAACTACCAGTCCATTCCCCGGATATATCAGGAAACAACTGATCATCCGCCTTTAGGATATCAACATAAGTTGTAAAATTTAATGTAAAAATTGTCACGATTGCAAATGCAAAAATTTTTGTTTTATTCATAAATTTCCCCAAAAGAATTTTTAATATCAAATAATACAACTTAAATCTTACTAATAAAAATTAAAAGTGTGATATCCTGAATTAAGTTTCTCCTGGGATTTAACCTTCATAATTTCACTCC
>CAYMOC010000023.1:0-22188 GCA_964391965.1 uncultured Thermoplasmatales archaeon
AGAGCATCTGGCTTTTAACCAGGTGGCCAAGGGTTCGAATCCCTTCAGGCCCGTTTTACCAAAAAAAAGGCAAAAATGTTTCAAAATGAAACTCAAAAAATGGGGATAATTAGTAAAAATGGCGCGGAAGAAAACCAGAAAAAAAGCAGAAAAAAGCATAAGAAAAAATGAATTTGATTTAACCGAACACCAACTAGTGCCCAAACATACAATCATTTCAGAAAAAAAAGAAAAAGAGGTTCTTGAAAAATACAATATACATCCTGACCAACTTCCAAAAATTTTAAACACAGACCCCGTGGTTGTTTCAATTGGAGCAAAACCAGGACAAATCATAAAAGTAGAAAGAGAAAGTCAAACTGCTAGAAAAGCAGTAGCTTATAGAATAGTTGTTGAAACTACAAATTAAAAAAAAAAGAAGTATATTTTAAAATGTTTATTGGGTGTATAAAAAAATGCGTGATCTTGTAGATGCTTTTTATAAAGAGCGTAGCATAGTTAACCATCAGATAGCATCATATAATGATTTTTTGAAAAGAAGATTGCAGAACATTGTTGATAACACAACAATTGGTGATGATGAAGATATCCAAGATGGTTTTATCTATCCTGAAATTGAAGGTTTTCAAATAAAACTTGGAAAAATAAGTATAGGTAAACCAGAGGTTAAAGAAGCAGATGGAACAGTTAGAAAACTAACTCCTATGGAAGCTAGACTCCGAGATCTTACTTATGAAGCACCGTTAACGCTTGAGTTTATACCTGTTAAAGATGGTGTTGAGTATGATCCTGAGGAGGTAAAAGTCGGTGAATTACCGGTTATGCTTAAATCTAAAGCTTGTAATCTTAGTCTTAATAATCTTGAAGAAGTAAAAGGACATGAACTTAACAAAGAAGACCACTGGAAAGCTCTTCAGGATATACAAGAGGACCCTCTTGACCCTGGTGGTTATTTCATAAGTAACGGTACAGAACGTGTTCTTATAACTGTTGAAGATCTTGCACCAAACAGGGTTTTAGTTGAAAAAAGTAGTCGTTACGGTAATGATATAGAAGTAGCTAAAGTTTTTTCACAACGTGAAGGATACCGTGCTCTTACTGTTGTAGAGAAGAAAAAAGATGGAATGCTCATGGTTTCTATTCCTACAACATATGGTCAGATTCCTTTAATGATACTTTTGCGTGCTCTTGGAATGGAAGATGATGAGGAAATCGTAGATGTGATTAGTGTTGACCCGAAAATGAAACCATATGTTCTTGCTAACATTGAAGAATGCGCTAATGAATATGGTATTACTAATAAAGAAGAAGCTATTGCTTTTCTTGGTAAAAAATTTGCAGGTGGACAGGCTAAAGAATATCGTATCCGTCGCGTTGAATCATTAATGGATCGTAACTTGTTACCTCATCTTGGTAACGAATCCTCTGATCGTTTTACAAAAGCTATTTTTATGGCCCGTATGGGCATGGCAGTTCTTGAACTTGCATTAGGTAAACGTGAACCTGATGATAAGGATCATTATGCTAACAAACGTTTGAAACTCGCAGGGGATTTGATGGAGGATCTTTTCCGAGTGGCATTTACCGCTCTTTGTAAAGATCTTAAATATCAACTTGAAAGAATTCATGCTAAAGGTAAAGAACTACGTATCGGCTCAGCGCTTAGATCAGATGTTTTAAGTCAAAGAATACATCATGCGCTTGCAACAGGTAACTGGGTAGGTGGCCGTGCAGGAATTTCACAACTATTGGATCGGACAAGTAATCTTGCAGTACTTTCTCATCTTCGTCGTGTAACATCACCTTTGACTCGGTCACAACCTCATTTTGAGGCACGTGATCTTCATAGTACACAATGGGGACGACTTTGTCCTAATGAAACACCAGAAGGACCAAACTGTGGACTTGTAAAAAACTTAGCACTTGCAGTTGAGATATCAGAAGGTTTCCCAGATAAAGAAGTTGAAAGTGTCCTACGTGATCTTGGCGTTAGAGAGATAACTAAAAAAGCAACTGGTACTAGAGTTTTCTTAAATGGTGACCTAATTGGTGTTCATCAAGATGGGAAAAAACTTGTTGAAAAAATACGTAAAAGACGTCGTAAAGGACTACTTCATAGTGAGGTAAACGCTGCGTTTTATGATGATGAAAATGATTTAATTGTTAACTGTGACTGCGGTCGACTTCGTAGGCCTATGGCCGTTGTTGAAAACGGTGAACTTCTTCTTAAAGAAAAACATGTTTCAGATGTTCAAACTGGTCGTAAAAAATGGTTAGATCTTGTAAGCCAAGGGATAGTTGAATATATAGATGCTGAAGAAGAAGAAAATACATTAATTGCTTTAAGTGAAGATGACATCACACCAGATCATACACATATGGAAATGGACCCAATGTGTATTCTTGGTATTGGTGCATCATTGATTCCATACCCAGAACACAATGCTTCACCCCGTATAACCATGGGAGCTAGTATGGGTAAACAAAGTCTTGGTTTTGGTTCATCAAATTATCGAATAAGACCTGATACTCGTGGTCATTTGATGCATTATCCACAGCAACCTCTTGTTCAAACTCATGCTGCTAAATATCTTAATTTTATGGATCGTCCAGCTGGACAGAATTTTATTGTCGCTATCGCATCCTACAAAGGTTACAATATGGAAGATGCACTTGTTATGAACAAAGCAAGTGTGGAAAGAGGTCTTGCACGAAGTACATTTTTCAGAACTTACAGCAGTGAAGAAAAACGTTACCCTGGTGGACAGGAAGATCACTTTGAGGTTCCTGATCCAGATTGTCGTGGTGTACGAAGTGAAGAAGCATATGTCAATCTTGGAGAAGATGGGCTTATTCTTCCAGAATGTAATGTTAAAAGTAATGATGTACTTATTGGTAAAACATCTCCTCCTCGTTTCCTTGAAGAACCAACTGATTTTTTGACACCTCAGAAACGCCGGGAAACCAGTGTAACAGTTCAACATGGTGAAGGAGGAACCGTTGACAAAGTATTGCTTTCAGAATCAGTAAATGGTTCACGTATGGTAAAAATCAAAGTTCGAGAACAACGTATACCAGAATATGGAGATAAATTCGCTAGTAAACACGGTCAGAAAGGAGTCGTCGGAATTCTTGTTCCACAACATGATATACCTTTCACTGAAAAAGGACTTACTCCGGATCTTGTAATTAATCCTCATGCTATTCCATCTCGTATGACTGTTGGTCACGTTCTTGAAATGATTGGTGGAAAAGTTGGAAGCCTTGAAGGACGTACTGTAAATGGAACAATTTTTAGTGGAGAAAATGAAGATGTACTAAGGAAAGCACTAGTGGATAATGGTTTCGAACATCATGGAAAAGAAATACTTTACAATGGAACAACTGGTAAACCATTAGAATGTGAGATTTTTGTTGGATGTATATATTATCAGAAACTACATCATATGGTTGCAGGAAAAATGCATGCGAGAAGTCGAGGACCTGTACAAATTCTAACACGCCAGCCAACAGAAGGTCGAGCACGTGAAGGAGGTCTTCGTTTCGGTGAGATGGAACGTGATTGTCTTATTGGCCATGGTGCATCAATGGTTATAAAAGATCGGTTACTTGATGAATCAGATCTAACGATTAAATATGTATGTCAAACCTGTGGACATGTAGCAATTGCTGACAGACATGGAACACTTAGATGCCCCGTCTGTGGCGATGACGCTGAAATCTATCCGATAGAGATGAGTTATGCTTTCAAATTACTCGTTGATGAACTTAAATCACTAGTTATTGCTCCACGGTTAAAATTAGAATCACTTGTATAAAAAAATGATATGATTATTTTGAAGGGTTTAGAATTATGGAACGAGGTAGAAATATCACAAAAAAAATAGGCAGCATTACTTTCACGATGCTTGCACCTAAAGAAGTCCGTAAAATGAGTGCAACCAAGATCATAACAGCAGATACTTACGATGATGATGGTTTTCCAATAGCTATGGGTCTTATGGACCCGCGTTTAGGGGTTATAGAGCCAGGTCTTCGTTGTAAAACATGCGGCCTTCGTGTTGGAAAAGATAAATGTCCAGGGCATTTTGGCCACATTGATTTGGCTATGCCTGTTATTCATGTTGGTTTTGTAAAAACAATTAGAGATAGTCTCAGATCAACCTGTCGTGAATGCGGCCATATGCTTCTTACAGATAAACAAAGAAAAGAGTTTTTTGCTGAACTAGATAAATACAACAGGGAAGGTTTAGATAAAAAATATCTTTTCAAAAACATTGTTAAAGAAGCAAGAAAAGCAAATAAATGTCCACATTGCGGACGAGAACGTGGAAAAATAGATTTAGATAAACCAACTACCTTCAGAGAAAATGGTAAAAAACTTACACCATCTGAGGTACGTGAATGGCTTGAAAAAATCCGTGAAGAAGATTTACCTCTTTTAGATATTAATAAACAAGCAGCACGTCCTGAATGGTCAGTTTTAACAGTACTACCGGTACCACCTGTTACAATGCGTCCATCTGTAACACTTCAATCAGGTGAACGTTCTGAGGATGATCTTACTCATAAACTTGTAGATGTTATACGTATTAACCAACGGCTTCAGGAAAATCGTGATGCAGGTGCTCCGCAGCTTATTGTTGAGGATCTCTGGGAGCTATTGCAGTATCATATAACTACATATCTTGATAATCAGACTAGTGGTATACCACCAGCTCGTCACAGGTCTGGAAGACCTCTAAAAACTCTTGCTCAACGTCTTAAAGGTAAAGAAGGACGTTTCCGAAGTAATCTCTCTGGTAAACGTGTAAACTTTAGTGCTCGAACGGTTATTAGCCCTGATCCAAATATTAGTATAAATGAACTTGGTGTACCAATAAAAATTGCTCGTGAGCTTACTGTACCTGTTAAAGTTACACCTTTTAACATGGATTGGTGTAAAAATATTATTAAACAAAAAGAAAAAGCAAAGAACAGTAAAAAATATCTTCCAACAGTTAACTATGTTATCAAAAAAACAGATCGTATGACTCAGCGTATAAAAGTCACAGAACGTAACGCTGAAACAGTTGCTGAAAAACTAGAAATCGGTGCAATACTTGAACGTCAACTAATGGATGGAGATATTTGTCTTTTTAATCGTCAACCATCACTTCATCGTATGAGTATGATGGCTCATAGAGTCAAAGTTATGCCTTATAAAACTTTTAGATTAAATCTTGCAGTATGTCCACCATATAACGCTGATTTTGATGGAGATGAAATGAATCTTCATTTAATCCAAGGAGAAGAAGCAAAAGCAGAAGCTGAAATTTTGATGAAGGTACAGGAAAACATACTTTCACCTCGTTTCGGTGGAATAATTATTGGTGGAATACATGATCATATATCTGGTTGTTTTCTTTTAACACATAAAGACAAAGATATACCAATAGAGATTGCCTCACAAATCCTTGCTTCAGCTAGTTACACCGAGGATATTCCGAATATTAAAGAAAAAAATGGTAAAAAATATGTAAATGTTAAAGATGTATTTAGTGTACTATTACCTGATGATTTAAATCTTACTTATAAAGCTAATACTTGTTTTAACTGTGAAAAATGTACCGCTCCTGATTGTCCACATAATGCTTATGTTGTAATCAAAAAAGGGCAGCTTATACAGGGAGCAATCGACGAAAATAGTATTGGAGCTTTCAAGGGACGTATTGTTGATAGAATCATCCGTGATCATGGTATAGATGCCGGTCGAGCTTTTATTGATAATGTGACACGTCTTGCTGTTGGCGCGATTAACACTTTTGGTTTTTCAACTAGTATCGATGATGAAGATATACCCGATGAAGCTAGAAAACAAATCCAGGAAGGATTGCAGAATGCTATGAAAAAAATTCAGAATCTTATTAATGCTTATGAAAACGGTGAACTAGAAAGCCTTCCAGGTCGTAGTCTTGAAGAAACACTTGAGATGGAGATTATGCGGATAACCGGTCGTGCTCGTGATATGGCCGGTGAGATTGCTGGTAAACATCTTGGTTTAAACAACAGCGGTGTTATCATGGCTAAATCTGGTGCTCGAGGTAGTATGCTTAATCTTTCTCAGATGTCTGGTTGTATTGGTCAACAGGCGGTTCGAGGGGAAAGAATTCATCGAGGGTATTCATATCGAACTCTTCCTCATTTCAAAAAAGGAGATCTGGGTGCTCAGGCAAAAGGATTTGTTGGAAGTAGTTACAAGACAGGGCTTAACCCAACTGAGTATTTCTTTCATAGTATGGGTGGTCGTGAGGGTCTTGTTGATACAGCGGTTCGTACGAGCAGATCTGGTTACATGCAACGTCGTTTGATTAACGCTCTTGAGGATATAAAAGTAGAAGAAGATGGAACCGTACGGCATTCTGGTGGAGAAATAATTCAGTTTAAATATGGAGAGGATGGTGTTGATCCAGCTAAAAGTGTTGGCGGTAAAGCAGTGGATATAGATAGAATTATTACTGATATCAAAAACGAGGAGGAATAAATTAAATGGCTAAAAAATCAAAGAAAACAAAAAAGAGCACATCGAAGAAAACTGATCCTAAAGAAGAGAAAAAAACAACAAAGAAATCACCCAAAAAGACGTCTAAGAAAACAACTAAAAAGAAAGAACAAAAAAAGAAAAAAGAAACTAAGAAAAAAAGTACAAAAACAACAAAAAAACCTAAGGAAACAAAGAAGGAAAAGAAACAAACTAAATCTAAACCAAAAAAACCAACGATTGAGGATTCTAAAGAGTATCAAAAAATAAGAGAAAAAATTGAGAAAGAAATAAAAAATGATTTTCTTCCAGAATTAGTTATACATGATATAGTTCTTAAAATACTTGATGATAAAACCCTTGAATCAAAAATAAAAACAATTATAGAAAATGCTATTAAACAATACAAGGACAACATAATTGATCCATCTGAGGCATGTGGAATAGTTGGAGCTCAGAGTATCGGTGAACCTGGTACTCAGATGTCCATACCTTATAATGAAAAGATTTTATTTAAACAGGATGGAAAGATAAGCGTATGTAAAATCGGGGAATTTGTAGACAATATAATGAATCAATTTGGGCATGGACATATAAAAGAATCTGAAGTATGTGATTTACCACCAGAAAAGGAAATTTTTGTTCCAAGTTTAAATAGAAACGAAAAAATTGAATGGAAAAAAATACTTGCCTGTAGCAGACATAAAAGCCCAGAAAAAATCTTAAAAATAAAGACCAGATCAGGAAGAGAAATAAGAGCAACAGATGCTCATTCTTTTGTAATAAGAAGAGAAAATAAAGTTATTCCAATTTCTGGAAAGGATCTTAAGCCAGGTAAAAGAATACCTGTCTTAAAAAGATTAAAAGAAAACTGTATTTCATCTTTAGATCTTGGAAATTATCTCAACATAGAAAACATGAAATATGGCTATGAAAAAGATAATCTTGTGTATCCTTATCCATCAAAAAAACCATTACCTAAAAATATTGAATTAAATAGTTCATTGGGATGGTTTATTGGAGCATATTTAGCAGAAGGAAACTCAACAAAATATTATACATCAATATCGAATACAGATAAGATATTCGTTTCAAATGTAAAAGAATTCGCAAAAAAATATGATTTCACTTATAATGAATATGATAATAACAGAGGTTTTTCATTGGGGCATGACATACGTATTAATTCATCTCTTCTTTCCAGTTTTATGAAAAAATCTTGTGGTACAGGTGCAGTTAAAAAGAAAGTACCTGATTTTTCTTATAGTGCTAATGAAGAATTTGTATGTGGTCTTTTAAGAGGTTATTTTGATGGAGATGGAAACATTAGTGTTGAAAGAAAAACCATTAGAGCATCATCATCCTCCAAAGAATTAATTGATGGAATATCCATACTTTTGAACAGAGTTGGTATATTTAGCTGCAAAGGAAAAAATAAAAAGGAGTACTCCTTGAAGATATCGTATAGATATGCACCTATATTTTTGGAAAAAATCGGACTTGACAATAAAAATAAAAAACAAAGATTAGAAAAACTTAGCAAGCTTAATTTTTTCGAAGATAAATCATATGATATAACAGATATGATACCGGGCATTGGAAACATATTTTATGATATAGCTGATAAAATTGGTTTTCCAAAAAGACTGGTAAATAACTTTACCAAAAGACAAAAAATCGGCAGAACTACACTTTCCCGTTATATAAATAAGTTTGAAAATATTGCTAAAGAAAAAGATATAAACATAGAAAAGGAAATACAAACACTTAAAAAAATGTTGAATGGGGATGTAATTTGGGATGAAATAAAAGATATATCCTATGTAGGTACTGAAGATGAATATGTCTACGATCTCTCTGTGGAGGGACTTGAAACTTTTACTACTTTTGATGGTGTCATAACACACAACACAATGCGTACCTTTCATTATGCTGGTGTAGCTGAAATTAATGTTACACTAGGTCTTCCTCGTCTTATAGAAATAGTTGATGCACGACGTGCACCAAAAACACCTATGATGAGTATATACTTGAAAGACGACTATAAACAGAAACCAGATCTTGCTAAAAAAGTCGCTAACAAAATAGAAACAACTAAACTTAATGATATAGCAGATATTGAAACAGATCTTACTAATCTTTTTATTTATGTAAATTATGATAAAAAATCTTTAGCTGACAAAGACCTTACAGATAAAGATCTTTTAAATGTTATCAAAAAAGTTAAAAAAATTGATGCAAAAACATCTAAGGGAAAAATCAAGGTTACACTTGATGATCCAAGTTATAAAACACTTCTTGATATCAGTGAAAAACTTAAAGATTTAAAAGTAAAAGGAATAAGCGGTATTAAAAGAGTTATCATTAGGAAAGAATCAGATGAAGGATACGTAATTTACAGTGAAGGAAGTAATCTTAAAAAAGTTTTAAACATTGAAGGTGTAGATCCAACAAAGACTAGTACAAATGATATTCAAGCTGTAGGTGAAGTACTAGGGATTGAAGCTGCTAGAAATATGATTATTCAAGAAGCACATAACACACTATCTGAACAGGGTTTAAATGTTGATCTGCGTCATATTATGTCTGTAGCTGATATTATGACTGCTGATGGATCTATTAGAGCTATTGGACGTCATGGTGTAAGTAAAGAAAAAGAAAGTGTTTTATCTCGTGCTGCTTTTGAAATAACTGTTAAACATCTTCTTGATGCTAGTAAAAGAGGAGAAACAGACCGTCTTGGTGGTGTCGCTGAAAATGTTATAATCGGTCAACCTGTTAAACTAGGTACAGGTTCAGTGCAACTTGTGATGAAAAGAAAGAAAAAAGGAAAAAAATAAAAAAAAGGTGATCTTTGAAAAATGGTTGAAATAGAAGCGGTTTTAAAAAGCACAGTTAAAAAAGGCAAAGTAAAAATAGGTGAAAAAGAAACCAAACAAGCTCTAGACAAAGGTAAAGCTAAACTAATAGTAATCTCAGATAACTGTCCATATAATGAAGAGATAACAAAGATGGCTAATAAAAAGAAAACACCAGTGTATAACTACAAATCCAATTCAATAGATTTAGGTTACGTCTGCGGTAAAGCATATGCGGTGTCATCTTTTGCAGTTCTTGATGATGGTGGATCAAAAATACTGAATGCTGTTGGAAAGAAATAAATTTTTTTTAAAAAAAGTTTTGGTTTGTTGATTAAGTAATGACTGATATCTCTCTAAATAACAAGAACGTTCAATATATTAATATGGCTAGCCGGGTTACAAAAGCAGATATAATAGATTGTGTAATCTCTGGTGAAATGCTTGTTTTTATAGTTCGAAAAGGTCATATGGGTATAGCTATAGGGCGTAAGGGAAAAAATCTTGAGAAACTACGTGGTCTTTTTAAAAAAAGTATAAAATTTGTAGAATATGAAGAGGATACAGAAAAATTTGTAGAAAATCTTTTTAAACCTTATAAAGTCGAAGAAATTGAGATGAAAGGTGATGATGAGTCACCTGTTGTGAGAGTCAAAGTTAAACCTAGTGAAAAAGCTAAAGTAATTGGGAAAGCCGGTAAAAACATTGAAGTCATCCGTAAGCTTGCTCAACGTCATCAAAACGTGAAAGATGTGCAAATAAAATAAAACCAAGTTTTTTTTTTGTATCTTATAGCAGTTTTTAAATATCTGTTACAGATTCTGGTTTTCTTGGGAGGAATCCAAGTCTTTGAGAATAAAAAATCATCCTATTTTAGATTTTGAATCCCGGAAAAAAATTAGTTTTATTTTTAATAACAAAAAAATACAGGGTTATGAGGGTGATTGTATCGCTTCTGCTCTTCATGCCAATAATGTTAAACAATTCACTACAAGCTTGCGTTACGAGCGTCCTCGAGGGTTTTTTTGTGGGATAGGTAAATGTTCTTCTTGTTTGATGCGAGTAAATGATATACCTAACATTCGAACTTGTATAGCACCATTAAAAGAGGGTATAAAAGTAGAAACACAAGGTAAACTAGGAGAACTGCCTAAAAAAGAATTTAATGGTAAACCAGCAGCAGATCTATCATTTGATGTTTTAGTAGTAGGAGCTGGACCCGCGGGGCTTTGTGCAACAATTGAAGCAGCTCAACAGGGTGCAAAGGTTTTACTAGTGGATGAAAACCAAAGAGTCGGAGGGCAGCTGATAAAGCAGACTCATAAGTTTTTTGGATCAAAAAAAGAAAAAGCGGGAACACGAGGAATACATATTGCAAAAGACTTAGAAGAACAAGTAAAAAAACTACAAGAAAAAAACCTTGTAAAATTGATGCTTAATTCAACAGTTATAGGATCCTATGAAAACCCCTGTGATGAAAGTTACAGATTTGGTGTTGTAAAAAAAGAAGATTATGTTAGCATTCTTTATGATATTAAATGCCAAGCCGTTGTTTTCGCAGTTGGTGCAATGGAGAACATGCTGTTGTTTCCAGGAAATGACCTACCTGGTGTTTATGGAGCTGGTGGAGTCCAGACTCTTATGAATGTTTACGGTGTGAAACCAGGTGATCATGTTTTGATGGTAGGCGCTGGAAACGTTGGACTTATCGTGTCATATCAGCTTCTTCAAGCAGGTGTAAAAGTTGATCGTGTTGTTGAAGCAGCACCAATTATTGGCGGTTATCATGTTCATGCGGCAAAACTAAGAAGATGCGGTGTTCCAATATTAACATCTCATTCAATAAAAGAAGTATATGGTGATGGAAAGGTAGAAGGAGCAGTTGTTGTAAAACTTGATGAAAACTGGCAACCAATTAAAGGCTCTGAAGAAGACGTAGAATGCGACACTGTCTGTCTTGCAGTGGGTTTAACACCATCAACTAGGCTTCTATCTCAACTTGATGTAAAAATGGAATACATCCCTGAAGCAGGTGGATATGTAGCACTACATGATGAATCTATGATGACTAATAAAAAAAATGTTTTTGTCGCAGGAGATGGATCAGGAATAGAAGAAGCAAGTACTGCTATGATCGAGGGGAAAATAGCTGGTGTAGCAGCAGCTGAAAAACTAAAAAAAGGTAAAAAAACAAATATGTTAAAAAAACAGTATCAAAAAGAAATATCAGATCTTAGAGCGGGACCCTTTGGAGAAAAACCAAGAACTGCTAAACAAAAAATTTTAAGATTTTCACAAAAAAATAGGAGGGGAAACAGTTGAAAAATTACAACAAAAATGGGATTTTATCCCTAGAAGATATTAATCTACCCTCAGAGGAACAATTAAAAAAAGGTGTGGCAGTAATTGAATGTATACAAAAGATTCCATGTAACCCCTGTGTAGACGTATGTCCAGTTAACGCTATAAAAATGAAGGATATCAATGATCCACCAGTTGTGGATTTTGATAAATGTATAGGCTGTGGAAAATGTGTAGGAATCTGCCCGGGTCTTGCTATTTTTGTTATAAAAAAAACAGAGGATAAAGCATTTGTAACCCTACCTTATGAGTTTTCACCGGTTCCAGAAAAAAACGAAAAAATTGATGTTTTAAACCGTGAAGGTAAAAAAGTTGGTGTTGGTGTTGTTAAAAAAATTGTGAAACAAGGAAAAACTTTTGTGGTAACTGTTGAAGTTGATGAAAAACTTGCTATGGATGTTAGAAATATTAAAGTTTGATTAGAGTTGTTTTTTATGAAGAAAAAAAAAGAAAAAGCTATTGTTTGTCGTTGCGAAGATTTAACCCAGGAAGATGTTGAAAAAGCAATAGATGAAGGTTACACTGATCTTGAGGAACTACGGAAAAAATTACGTATTGGTATGGGTCCTTGTCAGGGTCGTGTTTGTATTCAGCTTGTTGAACGTATACTTAAAAATAAAACAGGTAGAAGAGTTGAAATGGATTCGCTTCCCACATCTAGACCACCTGTGGTTCCTGTTAGTCTTGGTACTCTTGCGTGTGATAAAGATGAAGAAGAAAACTGATGTTGTAATAGTCGGCGGTGGTGTGAACGGTTGTTCACTTGCATATAATCTCGCTAAAAATGATGTTGACGTGGTTTTGTTTGAAAAAAATTATCTTTCATCTGGTGGAACTGGTAAATGTGGAGCAGGGATTCGTCAACAATGGTCTACTCGTGAAAATACTAAACTTGCTATAGAGAGTGTAAAAATTTTTGAGAATCTTAGCAAGGAACTCGGTGAAGATATTGAACTTCGTCAGGGTGGTTACCTTGTAGCAGTTCATGATAAAAAAGAGATGCAGCAGGCTGAAAAAAATGTTAGAATGCAGAAATCACTTGGTTTAGATGTAAAAATACTTGAACCCCATGAGATAAATGATGTTGTTTCAATTCTTGATGTAGAAGGTATGAAAGCTATTGGTGCAACTTTTTGCCCTACTGATGGTCATGCAAATCCGTTTAAAACAACTTTTGCTTATGCTAATGCTGCAAAAAAACATGGAGCAAGGATTCACACCCATACAACTGTTTTGGGTGTAAACACGGTTAAAAACAAGATTAAAAGTGTTTCAACGTCGAAAGGAGAAATAAAAACAAACTATGTAATCAATGCAGCAGGTGTAGAGTCTAAACAAATTTCAGAAATGGTAAAAATTGATATTCCAAACAAACCTTTGCGTAAAGAAATTATGGCAACAGAACGCTTAAAACCACTTTTTGAAGCAATGGTTATAAGTTTTAAGGATGGAATATATTTTAGTCAACAACAAGAAGGACAAATAGTAGGAGGTATACCAATACCCGATCAAGAAAGCGGTTATTATACAAAACCTACTTTTGATTTTATTAAACACATGAGTAAAACACTTACAAGGTATGCACCAGTTTTTAAAAATGTTAACATGCTTCGTCATTGGACTGGTTTTTATGATGTAACACCAGATGCTAGACCAATACTAGGTGAGAGCAAAAAAATCAAAGGTTTTATCCAATGTAATGGTTTCTCAGGTCATGGATTCATGCTGAGTCCCATGGTTTCAAAAATGATTTCAGATTATATCATAAATGGTAAAACAACTGACGAGTTAGAAAATCTGAGTTTAGAAAGATTCAAAGATAAAAAAATTGATTATGAACAATCAGTAGTAGGATAAAAAAATTTGTTTATTTGAGTGATAAATTATTATGGATTATGAAAAAATTGGTTTCAAAGCAGGACTAGAAATACATCAACAACTTGACACACATAAACTATTTTGTAAATGTCAATCAGAGATAACCGAGGATGTCGATTATAGTTTTGAAAGAATACTTCGTCCAACACAAAGCGAAATGGGTGACGTGGACAAAGCAGCACTTCTTGAGGCGAAAAAAAAACGTCGTTTTCTTTATACAGCATCAAACAAATCAACATGTCTGGTGGAAGCAGATGAAGAACCACCACATAATGTAAACCAAGAAGCAGTGGATCTATGTTTAACAATGGCAGTTTTTCTCAATGCTAAACCAGTGGATGAAATACATTTTATGAGAAAAATAGTGATAGATGGATCAAACACCACCGGTTTTCAAAGAACAGCACTAATATCCTTGTCAGGGATAGTAGAAAACGTTGGAGTACAAACAATATGCTTGGAGGAAGATGCAGCACGAAAAATAAAGGAAAAAGAAAAAATTGTAAACTACGGACTAGACCGACTTGGAATACCACTTATAGAGATAGCAACAGATCCTGATATAAAAAACCCAAAACATGCCCGAGATGTAGCTGAACGGATAGGACTGCTACTGCAAGCCACTGGTAAAGTAAAACATGGCCTTGGAACAATCCGACAGGATTTAAACATAAGTATAAAAAACGGAGCACGTGTAGAAATCAAAGGAATACAATCACTAAGTTCAATATCTAAAGTTGCTGAAAAAGAAACACATAGGCAAAAAAAACTTATAGAAATCAAAGAAACACTAAAGAACAGAGGAATATCTAAAGATAAAATTGAAAACAAAACATGGGATATAACGAAACTTTTAGAAGAAACAGATTCAAAAATAGTGCAGAAACAAATTAAAAAGGGACAGGCTAAAGTAATCAAGTTACCTGGTTTCAATGGTTTATTAAAAAACAAAAAAAGTAAACTTGGTAAAGAAATGGCAGTGTATGCTAGAGTTGCATGTGGCATCGGCGGAATAATACATAGCGATGAACTCCCAGGTTATGGAATAAAACAAAATACTATAGAAAAAATAAAACAGGATTTAAAAATAGAAAAAAATGATGCTTTTGTAATAGCCATTGGAAAAGAAAAAACTGTAGATGAAGCATTAGAAACAGTTATACAAAGAGCAAAAAAATCACTATATGGAGTATTAGAAGAAGTAAGAAGAGCACTACCAGATGATACCACTGAATATATGAGACCTCTACCTGGAGCTGCTAGAATGTACCCTGAGACAGATGTAGTACCAACAAGAATAAAAAAAGAATATATAACTAAAATCAAAGATAATCTACCTGAAAAACCTGAAGAAAAACATAAAAGATTTAAAAACCAGTACAAACTAAACGATGAACAAACCAACCAACTGCTTTCAAGTGGTTACTCAGAGCAATTTGAGAAACTTGTAAAAAAATTCCCAGATCAGAAAAACAATATTATTAGAACATTTGTAAACACTTACCCCGAACTAGAAAAAGAAAACATAGAAACAGATAAAATAAAAACCGGGGTTTTAGATCAAATTTTCAGACTTTCAAAAAAAGATAAATTTGCTAAAGAAGCAATACCTGAAATCTTAAGATTTATAGCTAAAAACAAATTCAAAACGAACATTGAAAATGCTATAGAAGAACTAAATCTAGAAACAGTGGAATCAGATGAAATAGAAATCATAATACAAAAAATTGTAGAAGAACGAAAAGAGTTTATCAAAGAACGGAAACTCGGAGCATTGGGTCCATTGATGGGTGTAGCAATGAAAGAACTTCGTGGAAAAGCAGATGGAAAAAAAATAAGTGAAATCCTTAAAAAAGAAATACAAAAAATTATCTAACTCTTTTCAGAAATAAAAACTTTAAATTTTTTATTCCATCACGAAAACTTTCAATTTTTACTTCACCTTCACGTGCTTTAAGAGTAGAAGAGATTTCTTCAGATTTAACATTTTTATTAGTAAACATTTCAATCTTTATTTCTTCACTAAAAGGCATACCATCATCGAAATTTTCTAAAGGTTGTATTTTGTTTAGAGCATCTTTTTTAAAAACCCACATACCCGATTGAGAATCCTTAACATTAATAAGATACAGAATTCTCATAGTATATGCTAGGACTAGATTTCCAAACATATGTTTAACGCTCATAGAACCATGTCTAAGATCTGAAAAACGATTAGTGGTAACAAAATCTAAATCATTAGTTAATAGATATTCTATGTATTCATGTATTTTATCAAAGGGGTAAGTTGCATCTGCATCACCTGTAACAATAATATCGCCAGTTGCTTGCGGCATACCTGTCTTATAAGCTCGGCCGTAGCCTTTTCTTTTTTCAATGATTACTTTTCCACCTTTCTCTTTAGCTATTTCTTGTGTTTTATCATTTGAGTTTCCATCAACGATTATTAGTTCTAAATCCCATTTTTTCTTTTTAAAATATGTTTTGTTAATAGAATCTATTGTTTTACCTATTCCTTCTTCTTCATTTAAGGTTGGCATTATCACTGTTATTTTTGTTATTTTAAATCACACCCATGTATTGATTAGAAGAAAAATTGTATATGAATTCTTTTTATATAAAATAATTGAAAAAAAACTTATATAAAAAAATATAAAAAAAGATATTTTTGAAGGATTTTTTTATCCTTCAAATATTTGTGTTTATTTGTTGTATTTGCGTCTTCTCTTAAGTAGTATAAATGCTACACCAATTGCTGCTATGAGTGTTAGTAGTTCGAAACCTGGTTCTTCTTTCTTCTCGTCGTCATCATCATCTTCTGCTCCGACTGCTTTCACTGTAACAGTTTTTGTAAGGCTTTCCTCACCATATGTCACATCTATATCATAAGTAGTTTCTTCGTCAGGTTCAGGTGCTGTGAATGTCACTCTACCAGTTGAGCCAACAGTTGCGTTTTCTCCGTTGAATGTAACGGTTGCTCCAACTGCAGCAGTTGTTCCAGATAATACTTCAACAGTAATGGAACCGCCAGCTGCTATTTTTCCTGTTGGTGTAATTATTGCATTTAGTTCACCAGCAGCTACAGATTTTATGACGGTTATTGATTTTTCAGCTGTATTATATCCTACTTTTGAAGCATAAACTGTATAGATAGCTGAGCTAACACTTGGGTCGGGTGCAGTGAATTCTACTTGACCATTTGCATCGGTTTCATCTTCTTCTGCTCCAAATTCTACGGTTACCCCGGCAACAGCGTTGTTACCAGATTTTACGGTAACTGTAAGTGTTTCTCCTTCAGTGATTGGTGATTTTGAGAATGATATAGTCAAAGGTTTAATCGCTGTAGCAGTAACTATTGTCTCAGTGACAACATAGTCCATACTACTCCAGTCTAATTGACCATCAGCCCATACAATTGATTTCACGATGGTAACATTATATTTACCATTTGATAAAGGACTGATGCTGAGTTCAGCTATACCATTTGCATCGGTTTCTACTGGTTCAGGAGCATTATCAGTATTTCCAGCTCTCATCAAAGTCAGATAGATATCTGCAAGTTCATTTCCATCCATATCTGTAGCTGTAATTTCAACAGTATTAGACTGTCCTACATAGATGATTTCAGGATCAACCTCAAAATTTGGATGATCTATGTTGAATTCCCCAGAAGTTTTGTTGCCATCAGCAGGATCATTATCTTGTAACACAAGAACTATCGTTGTTTTGTTGTCACCAACATCATTGATTTCAAATTCTCCAACACCATCAGTTAATTCAACTGATGTATCAAAATCTGGACCTGTATCTTCACCGTCTCCAATCTTTAGATAATATGTTCCATCTGGAAGAGAGTTATCATTTGCATCAACGGCGGTTACTTCAACAGTTAAGTTTTCTGTTCCGATACCTGCTGTGGTTGAACCCGGTGTATATGTTATTGTTGAATAATCTACTTCAAGTGTTTTAGATCCAAGATGTTTGATACCCGTTGTATCATTTACTCCATCTATCACTAGTTGACCTTCAAACCATGGCTGTATTGTTGCTTCAAACTCTCCATCTTCAGAACCAGCGGTAAAAGTCCATTCTTGTAATGGATTATCTTCATCGTTATCATCATCAATGAGTTTTGCAGTTGCTTCAGGAGTTCCATCAACTACTGGGTCTCCATTATCATCTACTAATCTGATAGTCATCTCATGTTCTAATCCAACAGTTAAGGTATCATTAGCAGCATCAGGACTTACAAGCTCAATTTCTAAATCTTCAACGGGTACAACTTCTATAAGGTCATACATGTATTGAGCATATAAAGGATGTTTTGCTACAACAGCGATATATCCACATTGATCTATGTCATCAGCATCAGGAGTGAAACTTAGTGGATCATCAGCATCTTCTTCAGATTCATTAAGTAATCTTACAAAGCTCCATTCTTCATCGACTAATGTGATTTTTATCTCAGAATAAGTATTAATGCCAGAGAGGGTTATTGTTTCAGTTGTTCCTACAGTTATCTCTAGATCATCTCCTTCTGTAGTTACTGAACCAATTAAACCTGTAACCGTATAAGTTTTCTCCACAGTATTTGTTCCATTTGTAACTGAAATCTTAAGAGTTCCAGCGGTTTTTGGAATAATAGTAATATTATACCAGGCTCCATTTCCGTCATCATCGAAACCATAATCGGAAAGATATTTGTTATCTGCAGGTAAATCACCTTCTTCTATTGTGAAATCAAGTCCGCAACCTGAAACAGTTATCGTTGCATTTTTATGAGAATCCTCAGAAGCACCATATACTGAAACATTAGTACCTTTTATATCAGGATCACCAAGTGTTTGGTTAATCCATCCAGTGCCAATATCTTTTTTCGTAACTTTTGTAGGTTCATTATCAACTAAAACAGTCATAGTTCCAGGAGATACAACTGAAAATGTTGTAGTACCAGTAATGTTTGCAATTAGAGATGTACTATGATTTCCAAAACGATCACTGTATGAGGATGTAACTGAATTCACTTCATCAGTTCCTTGTATTGCTGTTAGGTTTCCAGGATAACTTACCCAAATGGTTCCAGTTCTGGCTTCTAAGAATGTAACATCAAATTCATAATAAGCTATATCAGATTGTTTGTTAACAGTTGGAGTTACTTGCACTATATCATCACGTCCATATTCTACTCCACTATAATTAGCTTGGATATCAGTGAAATGTATGCTCATATTTTGGAATTCATAATTATCCATCCATGTTTCTTTATCTACTGAAACATTAACAGTTTTCGCAAAATCACTTACAATATCAGCAGTGTTTTCTATATCAACTGTATCTTCATCTAGTTCTTTTGTTCCAACTTCAAAGGAATGATAAGGTATAAATCCATCTATATATGGGGATTCATGCTTCATATCAACTCGAGCTTGATGAATTCCAGGAGTACCAACATACCAGGTACCTGCACCAAATCCTTTACCAGATCCAGTCTCAAAAGTCAAAGAATATGTACCAGTGGTAACAGTTGATGGTGTAGTAACCGCATCATAGCTATATCCTCCACTAACCGGATAATATACACGAACCGGGTAACTCTTCAAACCGGTTCCAGCTCCATCTAGAACTTTTCCAGAAACAGTAAATGTATCACCCCATTCTACATCAGATGGTGGTGAAGGCAGAGTAACATTCAATAAAACTGGTAATGGAATAGTTGAATTATATGTAGATTCTTCTGAATGTTCAACATTAATCCAAAAAGTTTTTTCTGTATCGGTACCAGCAGCGTAGATGTTATCCCCTAGTTTAAGACCAAGTCCATTAGTAACACCATCGGTCTCAGCCGTAGCAAGAGATTCAATTTCATCACTTGGCGGTGCATCAGTAAAATTTTGAAGACTCACATCAAATTTATATTTTGTTGAATCGTCTTTTGCCTGTTCAAGCGTTGTACCAGTCCAGTTATATATCTTAACTTTGAAATCTGAATACACCTTATTATAAACAAGGTTATCAAGCTCAGTACTTCCATCATAGAACTCAACAAAATATAAATTTCCGATCTGAATAGTTATATTCATATCAGAAAATGCTTTATTTGTTTCGTTTAGAGTTGAAGACGCGAAAAGTGATATATTCCATTGACCTGCAGACAAATTAAAAGGCCAAACACTTTCAGTTAAACCAGTACCATTAGCAGTAGTCGGACAATGATTAAGTTCAGACCAACCAGGTACATAAAAATCAGCTGACAAATCGCCATAATCATCAGATTCTGCCTTAGTTGTAACAGTCTTAAGACTTTGCCATCCTGTTCCATTCCAAACACCAAGATAATATTGTGTATCTGGTTCTAAACTGTTATTTGTGATCTGCAATGTGATTTCTTCACCACAAGTCAGATTTCTTGCTTTACTTACCAATCCATCGTTAGAAAGTATCCAATTTGCATTTCCTGTAGATGGCTCAACTTTTCTCTCAGCAACAACAGCAGTATTAAATACAATCCCTACAGATGCGATTAATACAAATACTACCAATGCAGCCATTATTTTATTTCCTCTCATTATTTTTTCCTCCTAAATTATACATTATCTACTCTATTGTTCTCTCATCTTCTTTTTACTAAATCCAGCTCCACGAACCCATTACAAACTTTAATAGCATAGGTTCACACCGTGAACCATTCAACAGGAATACATAACCACACCTAAACAATGTAATTATGAACTTCCTAACAGGGTTGTGTCCTCACCGGACCCTCTTTGCCACCGTAAATAACTACGTTGTTTATATAAGTTACGATTTTCCTTATCAGTACGTAGATATTCATAGCATGTTATGTGATTAATTACCTGCATAAAAAAATGTCGAAAAAAAGAAAAAAAACAAAAAAAATGAAAAAATAAATATTTTATCGATCCTGCGGCGTGTTTACTTCTTCAATTATTTCTATACCTGCTGATACTCCATCAACTGAATGTATCGCTGCACCACATTCAGCGATAGTATCCTGTACTTTTTCATAATCAATGTCTTCACCTTCAATAGTTATTTTCACGCTATCTGTATCCTTATCTACCTCTTCAAGTGAGATGTTGACTCCTGATATACCCGGAAGACCACCCAGTCTTTGAGCAAGTTCAATAATTGAAGGCGTATGAGGCTTTAAAACATCTAATACTACTCTTTTAATTTTAGTCAAATCAAATTATCTCCTATGTCCATGGGAACAAAAAATTTGTTTATAAATCTTATGATTATAATCTATTTTCAAGTAATTCTTTAAAATCCTTATAACTTCCATCTATATTAGCATTTATTAAACCAATTGCATTTCTCATTTTTTCCTGAGAATCTGTTTTATAAAAAACTTTAAGTTTATCAACCTTCAATGTTCTACCACAGATGGGACATTTAGTGGTTTTGTTTTTTAGTTCAAAACCTTTTGCTTTTTTACAATCCGGGCAAACAACAACTCCATATCTCATCAAAAAACAACATATAAAAACATGTAATTTAAACCTTAACAAATAAATATAACTACTGTTATTCCATCTCTCAAAAAAAATCCATCCCGCCTTAGCTCAGTCTGGCCGGAGCGGCCGGCTGTAGACCCAAGTGGTAGCTACCGGCAGGGCCCCGGTTCAAATCCGGGAGGCGGGATTAACTTTTTTTATTATAGTTATTATGTTGTTCTGAGTAAAAAAAGGTAAAAACTAAATATGTTTGAAAAAAGTTTAGCTGTTAAAGTAACAAAAAAAAATGCTGAGAAGATTCGCAGACAGTTGAAGGAATGCAATATTTTACGTACAGATTTAAAAGTAATAAGAGATGATAAACATGTTTTTTTGCCAGTTAAAAACGACATAGGGAAAGATTGTTTTTCTTTTGATTTTTTAGAAAAAAAATTTGAAAAACATAAAAATAAAACAAAATCTTATCAAGAAATGGTTAATATACCTGAAAAGTTTAAAAAATTTCTTCCATCGTCTTATGATATTATCGGTTCCATAATACTTATAAAAATACCTGATGAGTTAAAAAGTTACAGAGAAGAGATAGGTTTATGTCTTTTAAAGGCAAATAAAAATATTACTTCTATTTATGATGTCAACCCGGTGGAGGGGCAATTTAGAACTCGTAAACTGCATCTTATTGCAGGAGATAAACAAACCTTGACATTACATAAAGAAAACAATGTTGAATTTTTTGTTGATGTAAAAAAAACTTATTTTTCTCCTAGACTTGCTAATGAACGTAAAAGAATAGCTGATCTTGTTAAAAAAGACGAGATTGTTGTTGATATGTTCACTGGTGTTGCTCCTTTTCCTTGTGTTATTATGAAACATTCTAAACCAAAAAAAATATTTGGTATTGATAAAAATAAAAATGCGATAATGCTTGCAAGGAAAAATATTTTTCATAATAAGTTTAATGATAAAATAAAAGTTTTCTGTGATGATGCTGAAAATGTTGAAAATATTTTAAAGAAAAAAGATGATGTTAAAGCTGATAGAGTTATTATGAATCTCCCTTTTTCTTCTTTAGATTTTTTAGATTTTGCTCTTA
>CAYMOC010000024.1:0-22093 GCA_964391965.1 uncultured Thermoplasmatales archaeon
CATTATTAAATACAAGATAAAAAAAAATAGTTTTTAATATTTAAATTTGTTATGTCTTTTTTTACTTACATAATATGAAACACTTTGATCATCAGGCGCATCTTTACCTGTTATTGTTTCAATAACACTTTGAGCTAAAATCCATCCAAAATAACCCATAAAAAATGTAAAAAAACCTGTGATACTGTAACCTATGATAAGTTGTATGTATTCTCCACCTCCAGTTAGAAACAATACAAATATACCTATTATTACAAATAAGAATATAAGTAAAAAAACCCATCTTAATGCATGAATAGTCATCCTCATTGTTTTTACTGGTAAATCTTCAAAAGGTATTTTTTTGTCAAAAAAATCTGAGAAAATCCTCTGGTTATTTCTTCTTCGCAATACAATTTTTCCTCCTAGTAAATATAATATTTTTTTTTGGAGCGATCCCAATAAAAAAGTAAGCGAAGAAGGTTATAAAAAACTATTTCGCAGATACATATGCAAGTA
This sequence comes from uncultured Thermoplasmatales archaeon, assembly GCA_964391965.1. Classification (GTDB taxonomy): domain Archaea; phylum Thermoplasmatota; class E2; order DHVEG-1; family DHVEG-1; genus JAZKSG01. The sequence continues at coordinate 499 of CAYMOC010000024.1, forward strand.
CAAAACATCTACATATGCAAATATTAACAAAAACTCCATAATTTTAAAGGAATTAATTTATTTAAATACCGTTTTGTCAAAAGTTTTAATAAGAGAAAATTGCTTCTAAATAATACAAAGGAGGGAAATGGAGAGACATAGAAAGATGGGTTACTATGATGACATTGTATCAGATGATGAATTTTTTAGAGAAGCAAAAAAAGAACAACTTTCTAGAGATCAACTTTTAGATGAGAATTTTAAAAAGGCGGAAAAATCTAGAAGAAAAAAAGATTTAAATAACAAAAAAAATGAAAAAAAACCTTTTTTGAAATCGGGTATTCTTTTATTGTTAATTGCAGTTATTTGTTTAGTTATTACAAATGTTCTTCCTTGGGCTTATGTAAAATGTGATGATAGTTCTGGTGAACAAGAAATTGAGAAATTTGTTTATTCTAAGGAGGATGCTTCAGATATTGAAAATCCTGAAGTTTTAAATATTTTTGATGCACCTGAGGTTAATGCTACATTTCATAGTTCTAATTTTATTGGTATTAGTTTTGATGACTTTAAGAGTTCAGCAAATATTCTAAACTTTGGTTTTATTTTACTAGCTTTGATGGCAATTATTTTTATTGTTTTTCAGATACTTGACAGATCTAAAGAAGTTTTTAAAAATGGTTTTATGTTATTTCACACCGCATTTTCATGTATGACGATATTGGTAAGTTTTTTTCTTTTATTTACAGCAGTTAGATTCTTCAGCGTGTATCCTCTCCTTAGCTACAATAGTAATTTTATAAATACTGAAAATGTTTTTATTTTATTTCCGGTGCCAATTATACTATCAGTAATATTACTTATTATCATAAAAGCTGCTTTTAGCATAATAAAAATTTATATGAAAAAGATGAATAGTAAACTCAAAGGTACAGGAAAAAAAGAAAATCCTCTTTCATTCTATGGTGGTTAATGAAAAATAATGGATGCAAAATTGTATCGTAGAATCAGGATCATTAATTCATGGTTTATAATAGTTTTAATGCTGGGTTTATTTTTTTGTTATTATATACCCTGGTTTTCAATTGATCAAACTCATCCAGTTGAAGATAATCTTTATTTTAATTACAATATGATGAAAAAGAGTTCAGATGAGAAAATTCTTGGTGTATCAGAAACTGTTGAACTCTTAATTATTTCAATGTGGATTATTCTAATTTTTGCACTTTTTTCTCAGCTTGGTTTATCGATTTATTCATCTCCAGACTATGATACTATTGGTTTATTGTTTATTTTATCCGGTAGTATAATAACTATAATTTCTAGTTTTCTTGCATTTATTTTTAATTATATGGTTATAAATGGGATCCAAGATTTATCATCAGCTGTTTATCCTTCTTATGTTCTACCGGGTTTAAATTATTACTATCTACCCATGATTTCAATTATTATTCTTATGGTTCTATCAGTGTATTATACATTACTTGTTGCACCCAGTTGTCTAAATCATCTTAAAAAAATCGAAGTTGAAGAAGATAAAGAAATTTGGAGAAAAGCTGCAGAATCACAAAAACAAACACTTTCGCTAAATCCTCCAGATTCAAAAAAACTTTCGAAACCTCGTAAAGATATAAAGCTTCCAGCAGGTTTTCAAGGCAATAACCTTAATGATCAGGTTGATCAGGAAAATAGTTTTTTTGATAATGAAAAAAATGATTTTAAAACAGATTCTAAAGAACATATTTCTAATGATTTTGCTAAACCATCAGACTATAAACAGAATAAGAATAATAAATCTTTGATAGAGGAAGGAAAACCATTTTTTGATCAAGATGAAGAAGAAAATGAACGAAAAGAAGAAGATAAAAAAAGAGAGTTCAGAAGTCCTGTTGTAGACGATGAAACACAAAAATTAAAAACAGATAAAATAACCTCAGATAAAAATGATTATGTGGAATTTACAGAAGAAGTCGACGAAGAACATGAAGAAGAAAACAGAGATTTTGAATTTGAAGAAAATAATGAAGATGATCTTAAAATTGAAAAAACTAAAGAAAAAAATGAACAAGAATATCCTCAACAAAAACAGGTTTCAGTTTTTGGTGATTCTGTTAAAGAAAATCAAAATAAAAACATTGATAAAAATAATGAACAATCATCAGAGGTTTTACATTGTTCAGATAATGTTAATGTCGAAAAATCTGATGATTTTGAAAAAACTTTTCTTTCAAAGTTTCAAAAAAGATTAAGCGAAAGAAAAAAAGACACAAAGTCTTCCGAAATTCCTATGGAAGAGAAACTGGTTCAAAATGATTCTGAAGATAAACAAGAGAAAACGATAAAAAATGATGCTATGGAAAGTAAGAGTAGTTTTAGTAAAGAAAAGGCTCGTGCTGAAATTATGAAATTTTTAGAGGAAAGTCGAGGCAATGCAAAAATTGATAGTTCTGAAAATAAAGAAAATAATGATGTTAATTTAAAAACAGATGAAGAATCAGTTATTGATAAAGCTCAATTAGAGCCACCTGTAGAGAATGAAGATATTGTATCTGAACAAACTATATCAGATAACGAATCTTTAAATGAAAAACTTGAACAAGACAAAATTCAAGAAGAGGAAAATATTCAAAATGAACCCGGTGCTGAGACTTCAGCTGAAGTATTAACTGTTCGTTGTCCTAAATGTAAAAATGAGTTTGATGTTGAAACTTCTTCTGATGAAGATGTTGTTCAAATCGAATGTCCACATTGTGGAGAAAGTGGTGTATTGAAAAAATAAAAAAAGTATGTTTTTTTTATGAATCAGCTACGATTCTTATAACATCTCCATCTTGTAGTTTATGATCTGATCCAATTACTCTTTTTGTTTTTGCATCTATTGCTCGAATGAAATTATTTCCTATATCTGTGTGAACTTTGAAAGCTAAATCTTCTGCTGTACTTCCTCTTTTCATAAAATATGAATCAGGGAGAACACGGTCTTTTTTATCGGTTAGATGAGTTTCGTCTTCTACAGGGTAAACAACTATTAGATCAAGTATTTCTACTGATTTTTCTATACATTTTTGAACACCAGTTGATCCGAATTTTTTTAGTACATTTTCTCGGATGTATTCTAATGCTTTTAGTTGTTTTTCTGATAGATTCTGTTTTTTAAGTATTGTAAAATCGTTTGCTCCAGGCGTGTAATCTATCAGGTTTTTTTCCATAGCGTTTACGAGAGCTAGTTCAGATTCTGCACTTGTGGGCACTATACTGTATCCTTGTTTTTCTATTTCTTTTATTTTTTCTGTTACATCCTTCTGTATTAGGTCACATTTGTTGAATGATATAAGCATTGGTTTACTGGTTTTTCTTAAGATATCAGAAAGTTTCAAAAGATCTTCATCTTTGCATAATGATGGTTTTTCGTAGTCTAAATCTGCTTTTCTAATAGCATCATATATGTGTTCTTCTTTGATACCCAAGCCTGTTAGTTTATCAGCTAAGAGATCTTCGATTTTTTTTCCTTCTAGTTCACATTTTCTTGCTATTGATTCCCAGCTTTTTTTTATTATTCCGTTGAACCAGTAGTTGATTTCTTTTTCGAGGAATTCTACATCATTTATTGGGTTGTATTTTCCTTTTCCGCAGGGGTTTCCTTTTGCATCTGTGCTACCTGATCCGTCAACGATGTGTATTAGCGCATCTGCTTGTCTTAGTTCATCTAAAAATTTGTTTCCTAGTCCTTTTCCTTTATAGGCATCTGGTACTAGTCCTGCTACATCTATTGCTTCTATGGGTACAAACCTTGTGCCTTCTATACATTTTGAGTTATGAGGGGTACATTTTACTTTAAAATGTTGACAGGGGCATGGTTTTCTAACATACATTACTCCGCGGTTGGCATCAATTGTTGTAAAAGGGTAATTTGCTATTTCTGCTTCTGCATCAGTTGCAGCATTAAAAAAGGTGGATTTACCTACGTTGGGTTTTCCAACGATTCCTATTTGCATACCCATAATGTTTTTTTACTCCAACATTTGTTCTACTTCATCAACAATGTCGACATTTTTTTCAAAGCGTTTAACTTTTTCCTCTGCTTTGATTTTAGAAGGGGAGATAAATGTTACTCCTTTTTTTGCAAAAAGTTCGTTTTCTACATTGGCTTTTTTTGACATGTATATTTTTTCTGCAGTTATATCCCCGTTAATCTCTGTTTTTTCTTCGATTTTTACATCTCCGGAGGATTCTATATTTCCTTTGATTTTTGTATTTTTTCCACAGTAGACGTCGCCTGCTGATTTTAAACTACCGTGAACTATTGAATCTTCGTTTATGAAGATGTTTCCTTTTACATCGAAGTTTCCTAGTATTTTTGATTTTTTTCCTATTTGTAGGTTAGAATCTACTTTTGATTTTTGTATTCCTACTATTGAATTGTTGGGTATATACATGAATGTTTCAGATATTGGTATTGTGTCGCCTTCGTTTTTTTCCATTTCTTCTAGTATTCTTTCGATTTCTTCACTATGACCCATCTTTAAAAGTTGTACCATATATATGAAAATATATATAACCATTGGTATGGGGCTTCTAATATTTATCCATCCTTTAGCTTCAAAACCATTTTCTATCTCAACACTGTCTCCAACATCAAGATCCCCATCTAAAGAAAGTTTACCCTGAATTTTACATTTTTCTCCAAAATAAACATTACATCCACTTTTCACATCTCCACCGATACTACTGAAATTATCAACACGGACATCACCATCGGCTTCCAATGCGCCATCAATTATTGCATGTTCTCCAACAAAAATACGTCCATCTGTTTTAATCCCAAATCTAACAAGGCACCTATCTGCAATTACTACATCACCTGTTGTGGTAATGATTTTTTCTTCAAAGCGCGTCCCATCTGGAATAACAAGAGTTTTTCTATCAAAAGACATGATTTACAACCCGTAACAAATAACACAATTTAAATGCAACGGAAAAACCGTTAATATATGTTATACAAAATATTTTTATCGCTCCTCGGTCAACCACTGTTCGTCAATGCGCGTATAATCACTAAGCTCTTCTTGACTAAACCATAAATTAATCTCAAACTCAGCAGTATCCTCTCCATCAGATCCATGAACAATATTTCGACCAATAAACTGCCCGAAATCACCACGAATAGTACCCATTGCAGCATCTTGAGGATTTGTTTTACCCATCATGCCACGAACCATCTCTATAACATTTTCACCTTCAAGAACCATAGCCACCACAGGAGAACTACAAATATATTTCACAGTTGGCTCAAAAAAAGGTTTCCCCTTATGAACACCATAATGTTTCTCAGCAAGCTCTCGACTAACAGAAAGCATCTTCAAGCCAACAAGTTTTATACCCTTTTTTTCAAAACGACAGATAATTTCCCCAATCAAACCTCTTTGAACCGCATCTGGTTTAACCATAACAAAAGTCCTTTGCATAACCATAAAATCTCACCATTAACAAAGATTTTTTAACAATTACAAATAATCGCATAAACAAACCCTTTAAAGAATTAACCCTCAAAAAAAGATTATCCAAACAAAAGCAATAAGAAACTCGAAACATTGAACAAAATATGAGCAAAAATCGCAGAATAAAGATTACGAGTTTTAAAAACTAAATAACCTAAAATTATACCAATAAAAATAATCAACAATGCAGGAACAAACTTCTGATAGGAGAGATGAGCAACGCCAAATAAAACCGCTGTAATAACAACAGCAAAATGTTTACCCCATAAAGAATCAAATTTTTCCAATAAAAAACCTCTAAAAAAAATTTCTTCAGGAATAGGTTGAAAAGCAACAAGGATAAACATAGTAACAGGAGAAAAAAGATTAGCTATATCCTGAGCATTACCCAAATCTTCACCCTCTAAACCTGCCTGAATCAAAACAAATTCCATTAAAAAAATAATGAAAAACATTAAACCTGCGGCTAAACCCGCAAGAACCAATGACTTATCAAGATCTTTTCTCTTCAACATTAAACTCTGAAAAATTTTTTTCAAATTAAACTTGTTCACCAAAAAATACCAGATTATTGGAACCAAAATCATAAAAAATATGACCAAAGCAAACTGAATGAATAACGTAATTATTTCTACCATTAACCTAAAGGATTCAGAAAGTTGATTTAGTTGTTCAAGATTATCTGTTTCAGCAGAACCAAAAAAACCAAAAAATGAAAAAATCGGCATTATAATAAGTATTAGAAAAGACAAACTAAGAAATAACAAAGCAAGTAAATGTAAAGGTTTTTTTAAACTAAAATCCATAACACATCAAAACAAAAGCTGAAACTGTTTTTTGTTTGATAAAAGTTTTTAAATATCAGTCTTCAATACCTCTTCCTAAAAAAAATTCTTTACCTCATGGGCCCGTGGGGTAGCTTGGTTTATCCTCGTGGCTTTGGGAGCCATGGACTCCGATTCGAATTCGGGCGGGCCCACTTATTACTTTTTTAGATAATAATTAAATAGGAATCTTTTTATTACTAGAACTGGATTTGTATATGCAGATGCATGTGCACTAGGATGGATGGGGTAAAACTGACTAAAATATTAAAAATAATCATTTCAATAATGTTCATATCACTATGTTTTACAGTTATTAATTTTGATACTGAATCTGTTTCAGCAGATGTTTTACCTAAATTTTTTGTAGATGCTGATTACACAAGTCAAACACCTGGATGGAAAGAAGATCATTTTGCCTCAATCCAAGAAGCGATAGATGCAGCAAGTAGCGGCGATAGAATTATTGTATATCAAGGAACGTATTATGAAAATCTAACTATAAACAAGCCGATTGATTTATTTGGTGAAGATAAAGAGAATACAATCATTGATGGAGGGAATGGTCCAGAAATCATTATATCTTCTGAAAATGTAGATATTAGTTCTTTAACTATCACAGACAGCTCAGGTGCAAAAAATATTAGTATCCTGGTCAACGCAGACAACTGTAAAATAATTGATAATATAATAAAAAATAATGAAATAGGTGTTTATGTTAACAACTCTAATAGTGCAACCATTGCATATAATACCATAACAGGTACCGAACAAGGCATTTCTTTTTATTCTTCTAGTTCTAATGTAATAGACAAAAATGATATTTACAGCAATAGTAAAAACGGAATCTATATGAATGCGTCTTGCAACCAGAATAATATATCTAGAAATTCGATTTACAGCAACAGTCAAAATGGAATTTTTTTACAAAATCATTGCAATCAGAATAATATATCTAGAAATTCGATTTACAGCAACAGCAGAATAGGAATAAGAATCGAAAATTCTAGTTCAAATGTAATATACTCAAATAATCAAATTAATTCTAATTCTTACTACGGGGTTTTGATGTCAGGTTCAAATAATATAGTTGCAGAAAATACGATATCTAGTAATAGCAAACACGGTGTTTTTCTGATAGCAGATGACGAAACTACTGTTAGAGAGAACACCATCTCAGATAATATTTATGATGGCATACGTTTGCAGAATTCTACAACCGATATAATAAAAGATAACACCATTAAAAAAAATTCAAGATATGGTTTATATGTTAATTATTATGCAACAGGTAACAGGATCTATAATAACTATTTTGAAGATAATGAGTATAACGCTAAAGATATAAGCATCCAAACAAACGATTGGCATACAAGTAAAACATTAGGTTCAAATATTATAAAAGGCCCATATCTCGGAGGAAACTATTGGAGTGATTACACAGGAACAGATAGCAACGGAGATGGAGTAGGTGATTCATCATATAGTGGCATAATTGGTACTGATACAACAGATGCTTTTCCTCTTGTTTACAGACTTCCAACAGCAGAAGCAGGAGAAGGTTATACTGCTTCCGTTGGAGAAAAAATAACTTTTGATGCATCAGATAGTTACAGTCCAGATGGAACTATTACATCATATAACTGGGATTTTGGAGATGACACAACAGGATCAGGTGAAACTATTACTCATTCTTATCAAACCGCTGGTAAATACACTGTTTCTTTAACAGTGGTAAATAGTAACGGCGGATCAGACACTGATACAGTTACAGTAACTATAACTAAAGATAGTTCATCACCGGATATCACAATACTACAACATGGCTTATCAAGTTCCTACTCAAAGGTTTATATTTTTAAAGCAAATGTTACAGATAACGTTGAAGTAAAAAATGTAACAATAGAATATTGGTACCCAGGTAGCGGTATAAGAAAAGGTGAAATGGAAGAAATACAGACAAATATTTATCGTAAAATGATTACAACTGATCAGATTTATGATAAAGTATATTGTGTTATTTATGCTAATGATACCTCTGAAAACCTAGCCGATACAAAAAAACCTTTTGTTGATTTAGGTGGACCCTACACAAACTGTACCGTTCTAGAAAACATAACCTTTAATGCAACAGATAGTTTTGATCTTGATGGAAATTTAACTGAATATCGATGGGATTTTGGAGATGGATCTACATCAAAAGGTATGATAGCATATCATGAATTCAACACTGATGGAGTATATGATGTGGTTTTAACAGTAGAAGATGATGATGGCAACATTAACTCTAAAAAAACAGCATTAAGGATTTACCCGCAGATAAATATAACAGTTACAAATAAAACTAGAAGTAATCTTGAAATTGAATACGACATAAATCTAAACGAAAATTTTTCGGCATATGACACCAATGGAGATAGAAAAGTTGATACTTTTGTTGATCCAAACGAAATACTTAATGTTTTACATTCAGGATCCCTTTCAATAGATGGAGACGAATGTTTTTTATTATCTGTTAACAACGATATCTCAAAAGTTTTTTTATGGAATACAGCTGAAAATAAAGCAATAAATGTAACATATCAACAAGGAATAATTTCTGATTCACAAGGAACCATTGATAAAACAACAGGTAACAGGATAGTTATTGTGAAAGTTGACAAAGCAATTTGGACATATTTTGAAGTAAAGGATTATTATCCAAACACGCCTTTAAACGGCATTAAAAGATCTGATGATTCAGATATCCCCACAAGTAACTACTGGAGAAAAAACAACAAAATATATGTTTTAGATGACCCAGATACCACATATAAAATTATTTATCACGCAGGAGAAAACGAAGGATCCTCTGGTTTAACACTAAAAGACCCTGTATTTTATCCAACAGAGAGAATCCTTAATAAACAAAACAGATCAATTATAATAACTTATAATATGGCTGTAGATGTTGAAACAGCTGTATTAAGACATCTAGAATCTTCATGGGTACAAGATATATCCAGCCAACTAGTAACATCCGATTATAAAACCTATACCTATACACCGCCTAATGATTTAACAAATGGAAAGTATCAAATAAATATTGAAGCAAAAAAAGGCAATCAAACCAAAGAAAACTCAGCTGTTTTTGATTTCTATAGTTACACAATGTCGGAGGACAAAGGTGAAATACCCTTATTTATGATAATTATTTTAATTGGTTTCACAATAGGAATGGCAGGTTTAGCAGCATTTATCATAAAAAAGAAAAACATAAATTTTGAAAGCTTCATTTATTTTAAAAACAAAAAAATAATACCTTTTTTTAAACCGGTCGTTTTCGGACCCTTACAGATCGATGTAGATGATGAAAAAGTAAGTAAAGCTGAATTCTACGTAAATGGAGCTTTAAAAGAAACATTAACTAAGAAACCTTTTAAATGGACATGGAATGAAACAACTTTTATGAAACATAATATTGAAACAAAAATCTATAATGAACAGGGAGAAAGTCATTCCACAGGAGATATGACATTTTTTGTTTTCAATCCACCAAAATTGTTCAAATAAAAAAATTTTTGTCGACAGTTTTATTATTAACCCTGTTATTCAGAGTAATTCGTGTATCTTTAATTATGAAAATTGAATGTATTGTTGGCCGAGGATATGATTCAAATATCTATATTGTAACAGGTAAAAAAAACACTATTATTGATTGTGGAACAGGACAAAACCATGAAAAAGTAAAAAAAGAAATTAAAAAAATAATAGATCCTTCCAAGATTACACAGATAATTTTAACCCATGAACATTACGATCATGTTGGCGGAGTTAAAAAAATTAAAGAAATGACAGATAAAAATTCTAAAATAATGGCTCATCCTAAAGCTGCAGAAAAAATTGAGAAAGGAGAAAGTATTTTTGCAAGTTTGATAGGTGGAGAAATGCCAAAGGTAGCTGTTGATTTAAAAATAGATGATAAAGATACTATAACAATCGGAGACAGTGATTTTGAAGTATACCATACACCTGGTCACACAAAAGGTTCTATATGTCTTTACAACAAGAAAGAAAAAATTCTTTTTACAGGTGACACAGTCTTTGCTTATGGCTCTTTTGGTAGAACCGATCTTCCTGGTGGAAGTACAGAAGATTTAAAAAAATCTATTGAAAGACTTTCAAATCTTGAAATATATGATATTTACCCGGGTCACGAAAACTATATCCAAAAAGATGGAAAAAGACATTTAAAACTCAGTTTAGAAAACATCAAAAACATGTGTTAAAAAAGTTTTGTTTATATGGTTAATCCAAGAAATGTTTTAAATGAATTAAAATGGCATCATAAAAAAGATCTAAATGAGTCAGAAATATGGTATATCCATCGTGGTGCACCAGATGATACTAAAATTATAAAAGGCGATGAGATTAAAAAAATAGGTAGATCTTTTATGTACACAGAATTTGGTATGATCCCCTTTCATAGGATTTTTAAAATAGTACATAAAAGAAAAATTGTTTTTGAAAGAAAATAAGGGAGAGTTTTGAATTAAAAATGAAGATTGAACCTATAGCTTCTGATTCACTTGGTGTTAGATCAATGGCTACATATGTTGAAACAGATGATTGTAAAATTTTTATTGATCCCTCTGCAGCATTAGGACCAAAAAGATACCACCTTCCACCATCTAAAGAGGAAATTGATGCTTTAAATTTTTTTAAAGAAAAAATTTCAAAAAAGGCTTCAGAGTGTGATGTTTTAACGATTTCTCATTATCATTATGATCATTTTGATCCTGATGAAAGCTTTTATGATGGGAAAAAAGTTTTTGCTAAAGATATAAATAAAAATATTAATAAATCTCAAAAAAACCGTGGTTCTGATTTTAAAAAAAATATTAGCAAAAAATGCGACCTTATTTATGCTGATGGAAAAGGTTATTCTTTTGGTGAAACAAATATTAGATTTTCACCGTCGTTTTTTCATGGACCTGAAAATGTGAGATTAGGTTATGTTATAATGACAACTATTGATGATGGGGAAAAAAGACTTACACATGCTTCAGATGTACAGGGTCCTGTTGTAAAAAAAACTGCTGATTATATTATAAAACTGAATCCTGATGTTTTGATCATGGATGGTCCTCCTACTCTTTTTCTTGGTTGGCGTTTTAGTAGTCAGAATTTGTTAGATGCAGCAAATAATCTTAATAGAATTATAAGAGAAACTAATTGTGATGTAATACTTGATCATCATCTTTTAAGAGATTTAAAATACAAGAAAAGGTTTTCAGATCCGTATAATAAGTTTGGGAAAAAAATAAAAACTTTCGCAGAATATTTAGGTGAGAAGAATAATACACTAGAGGCTCATCGAAAAGAACTTTATGAGGAGCAGTAGAAAAATGAATGCAATTAAAAAATATAAAAAAAGGATTGAACGAAGAGAAAAACAAATAGATAAAGAAAAAGAAAAGATTTCTAAACTTGAGGAGAAACTTGATGAGGGAAAAATCACAAGAGCCAAGTTTAATCATCAGAAAAGAAAAATTGATGATAAGATAAGAGGAATTGATTCAAAGATTAGGGTTCTTAAAGGCAGTATCATCAAGGAGAAAAAACATATCGCAGAAAAAGAAAAAAAGAAAGAAGAAAAAAAATAAATCAAAAAAAAAGAAAATAATTATTTTTTTAATGCCTTATTATAAATTCACCATAGCCGTTATTTGGAGTTTGATCCTCAATTGTTACATCTTCTACTTTTGCTAATGGCGGCCCTTGTTTGCACCAATCTATCATTTCACTAACGTTTTCTTTTTTCCCTTCAAATATTGCTTCGACTTTTCCATCTGATGTGTTTCTTACCCATCCGTTGATTCCTAGTTGTTCTGCTTTTTGTTTAGTATTTGCTCTGAACCATACTCCTTGTACTTTACCAGATATTATTACATGTTTATTTGTTTTCATTTCTATTCTACTCTCTTGTTAAGTTTTTATTTCTTTTTTAGTTTTATGGTGTATAACGAGTCATTGTTCTAGGGAAAGGTATTGCATCTTTTATGTTATCAAGATTACAGATCCATGCCACTACTCTTTCTACTCCAACACCGTATCCTGAATGTGGTACTGATCCATATCGTCTTAGATCAAAATACCATTCATAGTTTTTTATGTCCTCGCCTTCTTCTTTAAGTCGTTTTTTCATGTATTCCACGTCTTCGCTTCTTTCTGATCCACCTACTATTTCACCGTATTCCTCTGGTGCTAGCATATCAAAACAAAGAGCTGTTTCAGGATCATCTGGATCAGGTGGTTTATAGAAAGCCATAGTTTCAAGTGGGTAATTGGTTACAACTACTGGTGTATCGAAATGTTTCATAAGACGGTTTTCTTCGATGGTTCGTAAGTCTTTTCCCCATTCGATATCCATGTTTTCTTTTTCTTTAAGTATTTTTAATGCTTCTTTATATGTTATAGTAGGATACTTTTTTTCCGATATTTTTTTGAGTTTGTCTATGTCTTGTCCAAGTTTTTCTAATTCAGTTTGGTTTTTTTCGAGTACTTTTTTGATTATGAATCTTATTTCTTCTTTTGCCATCTCTGTAACATCAGGTAGTTTCATCCATGCGGCTTCCATTTCTGCCATCCAGAATTCTGAGAGGTGTCGGCTGGTTTTTGATTTTTCAGCTCGAAATGTAGGACCCATATTGTACACCTTTTCAAGTGAAAATATTGCTGCTTCAGCATAAAGCTGCCAGCTTTGTGAAAGATATGTTTTATCATCATAATATTTTACTTCAAAAAGAGTGCTTCCTCCTTCACATTGACTTGGTTGAAGTACGGGTGCATCGAATTCATAAAAATCATTTTTTCTGAAGAATTCATGTATTGCTCCAACTATTGTGGAACGTATTTTAAAGACAGAGTTTAAATGTTGAGAACGTAACCATAGATGGCGTTGATCAAGTAGAAATTCTGTACTTTGATCTTTAACTATAGGGAAATTTTCAGCGAAATCTAAAACTTTAAAATCTGTTGCCTTAACTTCGAATCCGCCCGGTGCCCTTTTATCTTCTTTCACGGTGCCTTCAATTTTAACACTTGATTCTATCAACGCTTTTTCAGCATCATCAAAATCTGAATCAGGAAGATTCCCTTTTTTAACAGTAACTTGTAAAGTATCTGATTCATCTCTTAGTACAATAAATACTATGTTACCGCTACTTCGGGTTCTATAAATCCAACCTCTTAGGTTTATTGATTGATTAGTTTTATCTCCTTTTAGGATTTCTTTAATTTTTGTAAATTTTTTTTCTGTCATATTTAAAGATCACTTTTTGCAAATCTAGGAATGGTTAATAATATTTATCAATTATGTTTGTTTCAGATTTTTAAAAAAATTTTTTCTTATTAATTATCTTATTTTTTTGTTATTATTCCGTTTTGACATATGAACGCCTAAAGTTTATATACTAATTTCTACAAAGTATTACGTGGTGGTGGAATAGTCCATGATGGAGAGAATATTTCTCGGGTTTATGATTTTCTTTATGCTGATTTTCCCTGTATTTTTGTTCCCAGTACAACCAAGTACTGATTTAGATAATTCTGAATCTTGGGTTTTAATTGATGATGGAAAATCAGAAGAAAAAAAGGTTCATGATTTTGATGATAGTTCATCAGTAGCTGATAATGCACAAGGTTCAGCAGATGAAGATGATGATGTTGAAAGTGTTGATTATGATGAAGTCGAAGATGAGGAAATCGCAGAAGACGAACAAGAAGAAAACGATAATCAAGATGAAGAAGAACAAGAATACAATGAGGAGGAAGAAGAGGACGACGAAGATGATGACGATGATGGAGATGGAGACGACTCAAGTTCATCATCAAGTAGCTCATCAAGTAGCTCATCAAGTAGCTCAGCAAGTAGCTCATCAAGTAGCTCATCAAGTAGCTCATCAAGTAGCTCATCAAGTAGCTCAGCAAGTAGCTCATCAGCAGCAAGTGCTTCAGCTTCCACCGAAACCTCAGCAGCTACATCAGAAACATCAGATGTATCAACCACAGAAACTATGACATCTGATACACAAGTAAAAACCTCAAACGTATCTCCTACAACATCAGAAACAACTACAATAGACCAAAGCCTTCAAGTAGACATGAATAGTCAATTAACACAACAAACATATGATTTTTTATAAAAAAATAAACCCCTCTTTTTTTACTTTTTTTTATAACATAAAATATAAAAAAACTGACTAACTTTTTTTTTGTCAAAAAATTTAATAGTCAAATAATTGTTTTTTATTTTGAAATTGTGGAGGGGAAATGAGAGAACAAGAAGAAAGAATTCAACAAATTAGGTTAGATAAAAAAGAAAAAATTCTAGATGAAAGAAAAAAACAAATACTTAATAGATTAAAAACTGATGAAAATGTTAGAACAATAAAGATTTCAAAAAAACCATTAAAAAAAATAGGTTTTTTAATAATTATTTTAGCTATATTTGGTTTATTAATACCTAATATTGTTTCTCCATGGTATTATATTGATTATACTATTGAAAACACGAAATCTGGAAAGTCTTATAATTATGAAGCCGAATTTAGAAGCTATACCACAGTAAATGATTGGGACCAAAAATACTACTCTTTTTTCCTCACACCCGAAGTATCATATTATAATGGTGTTTTTGTTAGTTTTTTCCATACAACTCCAACAGATGTAAATATAGGTTTTTTTATAATTTTATTGTTAGGAGTTTGTGTAGTTTTATTTGAATTGTTAGACAAAAAAAAAGATTTCTCTTTTGAGCTTTTTACTTCCATACAAGCAATATTATATTCTTTAATGTTAATACCACTAATTTTTATTAGTACATCTGTCTTAAGATTTATTGGATCATATTTTTTACAGGCACATCATTTTGGAACAGGATACCAGGATCTTTTTAGTAAAAGCATTTATGAAAAAAGTGAGATTGAATTTTTAATTTCACCTGCATCAATTATTGTGATGTTGATTGTTTTATTTATTATTTTAATTGTTTTTACGGTTATGGAAACAGATTTAAGAACAATTCTAAAAGAAATTGAAAAAAAAGAAAAAGAAAAAAATAAACCAAAAAGGAAAATGTTTGGGGCAAGACTTTGATGAGTGATAAATTCTTTAAAAAAACAGGTAAAACTATTTTTTTACTAATTGTTGCTAATATTTTTGCTCTTTATCTAATTTCTTCTGTACCTATTCTTTTCGAAACTATATCTGCAGATGAACCTGAATTCTGGATGATTAGCCCCCCTGTATCAAAAAATGCAGTTATTAATAATCCTGATAATCAAAGTATGATTAAAACACGGGTTCATTATAATTTTTATACTATGCAGAAAAGAGATGATAGTAATATTAGTAAATTATCTGAGGATTTAAGAGGGATTAATTATTGTCTTTGGGGAAGTTTAATTTTTTCTATTGTGGCATTTATTGGTTTAATACTTTATTCAACTCAAAAGTACCAAAAAAAAGCATTGATTATTATGAGTGTTGGTATTTTAGTAATTTTATTTACAATTTTAAATCTTTACTTACAGTGGTCTTTTATCAATAATATTAATTATTTTGATAATGTTGATTTTTCAGCGATATGGAAACAAGGTTCTAATTTGAATTATATTTATTTGATTTTTTTTGTTGGGATAATTTCTTTTTTTGGGTCGTTGAGTTATTTTGGAAGAGTTGGTTATAGATTTTTAAATCAAAGAAGAGAGATTAAAAAGAAAGGAGCTTATGAGCAATTAGTAAACAAAAATGATGAAGTTGTATCCGAATCGAGAGTAGATGATAAAGATGCAAAGCCTTTTTTTGATGATTCGGATGATAAAAAAAGTGATGTTGTTCATAGTTCCGATGTTAATAAAAAAGTGGATTTAGGAGAAGAAGAGATAACTGATGAGTCGGAATATAAGAAAAATGTTCAAAGAGAAAGTTTTTTTGATGAAGATGAAAAGAGAGAGAAAAAGATGGAACCACAGAACACTGAGGAAAAAAATGTTAAATCAGATGATTTTGAATCAGAATTAGAGGATAAGGAAAATGTTTCTTACAAGGAAGTGAAAATTCGTTGTCCTAAATGTAAACATGTTTTTAAGGTTAAAAAGAATGTGGGTGGTGTTACTAAGATGTATTGTCCCCAATGCGGTCAAAAAGGTGTTTTAAAATAGATTATTTTATTATAATTTTTATATATTGTAAAACATTAAAAATAAGGTTTTTTCCCTAAATGCTTAAATATGACTTCTTGTATTTATGCCAGAATACTTCTTTAATTAAATTGAAGAATAAATGATTAGAGGTTATACATTTGGCAGATAAATCTGAATCTAATAAGGGAAAAAAACCTGAAGAGGTCTCCGAAAAGAAAGTAAATAACAATGAGAAACCTAAAGAAGAAACCAAAGTTAAAAAAGACAAGAAAGAAGATGATGATTTTAAATATATTATCCGTATCGCTAATACTGATGTTGATGGTCATAAAAATGTGGTAAATGGTTTAACTGCCATCAAGGGAATCGGCATGCGTGTATCGACTTTTATAGTTGATCAATCAGGCATTAACCGTACGAAAAGAGTTGGGGATCTTTCAGATAAAGAAGTAAAAAATATTAATAAGGCCTTAGAAGGTTTAAATGAGAAAGCTCCTAAATGGATGGTAAATCATCGTAAAGATATGGAAACAGGTAATGACATACATGTTATTGGTTCTGAAATTGATATGCGTCTTAGAGACGAGATTAATATGATGAAAAAAATTCGTAGTTACAAAGGTATCCGTCATGAACGTGGCCTAAGATGTCGTGGTCAACGCACTCGTGCCAACAATAGAAGTGGTTTAACACTTGGAGTATCTAAGAGAAGAGTTTAAAAAAATATTTGATTTTATTAAGTGATTGCATATGGGTAAACCAAAATTTTCAAGAAAAAGATATGAAACGCCTAGTCATCCTTGGAAAGAAGAACGTATCAAAAATGAGGATGAACTTGTTCGGAAATATGGTCTAAAAAATAAACGAGAAGTCTGGAAATCTGAAACTCGTCTTCGAAAATATCGTGGTGAAGCACGTCGTCTTTTAGCACGAGTCGATAGTGATGATCCTCAAAGTAAAAAAGAAATCAATCAACTTTTGATTCATCTTACTAGGATGAGCCTTCTTCCACCTAATTCTAATCTTGATGATGTTTTAGCTTTAGAAAATGAAAAAATTCTTTCTCGTCGTCTACAAACACAAGTTTATCTTAAAGGACTTGCAAGAACCCCCAATCAAGCTCGTCAGCTTATAATTCATGGTCATATAGCTGTAAATGGAAGAAAAGTTACTGTTCCAAGTTATATGGTTGAGAAAAAAGAAGAGGATAAAATCAGCTACACAGGTAATTCTCCTTTGAACATAGCTATGCATCCAGAACGTCCTCAGCCTAAATTTCAACCGGCTGTAAAAACAACGGATAAAACTAAGACAACAGAAGAAAAGAAGGTTGAGAAAGAAAAACCAGTAAAAGAAACTAAGGAAACGGAGAAAAAGAAAAACAGCGAATCATCAGAAAAAACTGAAAAGAAACCTTCTAAAGAAGATAAAACTGAAGATAAAAACAAAGAAGAACCCAAAAAAGTTGAAGAGAAACCTGTAGAAAAAAAAGAAGTAAAACAGGAAAATACTGAAGAAAAAAATAAAATCCAAGAAAAACAAGATGAAGTTAAAACAGAAGAGAAAAAAACTGAGAAAAAGGATGAAGGGGGAAAATAATTAAATGGGAAAACTTGGTGTAGCTCATATTTTTGCTTCTTTTAATAATGTTATAATAACTATTACCGATCGTACGGGTGCCGAAACTATTGCTCAATGCTCAGGTGGAATGGTTACAAAGGCTGCAAAAGATGAAGGCACACCTTATACTGCTATGAAAGTCGCACAACGTGTTGTTGAAGATGCTAAAGAAAAAGGAATTGACATGGTTAATGTTAAAATCCGTGGTAAAGGTGGCAATAAAAGTAGGACGCCAGGTCGTGGAGCTCAAGCAGCAATCCGAGCATTAGTTAGATCTGGTATGAAAATAGGCAGTATTGAAGATGTAACTCCGGTTCCTCACGATGGTTGTCGTAAAAAAGGCGGTCGCAGAGGTAAAAGAGTATAGATATTTGTTTGGTTGATAATATATGAAGGTTAAAGTTCAAGAATTAAAACCTAAAAAAGGCGTTTTAAAATTTAATGACACAGAGATCTATTTTGTTAACTCATTACGTCGAGCGATGATATCTGATCTTCCTAAACTTGCTGTAGAGGATGTCATCATTTATGATAACACTAGTGCATTGTTTGATGAAATAATCGCTCATCGTCTGGGTCTTATCCCAATTCCAACTGATTTAAGTATACTAAACACTCGAGAGGAATGCAGTTGTAAAGGAGAAGGATGTCCGAGTTGTACAGTTCGGTATACTCTAAGTAAAGAAGGAGCAGGAATTGTAACCTCTGGCGATCTACAACCTGAAGAAAAAAGCTGGGAGATAACAGAAAAAAATATTCCTATCGTGGAACTCTATGAGGATCAACGTTTAATTTTAGAAATTGAAGCCGTTCTTGGCTGTGGAAGAGAACATGCTAAATGGCAACCTGTACAAAGCCCCGGATATCGCATGACGGATCGTATTGTTTTTGATAAAGAAAACAAAAAACAGGTAAAAGAATTTATTGAGAATCTTCCTGAACCTGAAAAAAATGTTGTGGATATCAAAGATGAGGAACTTGTTTTAAAAGACCCGAAAAAAATTACTTGGCTTCGTTATCATGTTGATAAAGAAGGTGCTGATTTTATTCGTTTTGAGAAAAACCCTGATGAAATGCTTTTTACTTTTGAAACAGATGGAGCACTTGATGCAAAAGATGCTCTTGCTGAAACAGCAAGCATCCTTGAAAACAAATATAAAGAATTTCGAACTCTTCTTAAAAAAATAAAATAAATTTTTTTTGTTTTTTAAAAAAAACAAAGTTTTTTCTACATTATTTTTTATTTTAGTTTGAAAAAATATTTCATTGGGCCTGTAGGGTAGCTTGGTATCCTTGTAGCTTCGGGAGTTATAGACTTGAGTTCAAATCTCAGCAGGCCCACTTCGTCTAACAGACTCTTATTCAAATCGTAGTAAAGTTAACCAATACGACAGTAATGTTAAATATAACCTATTAATTATCTAAATTGTAAAATTTAAATGGCAATTTTACAAAATTATAATATGTAGCAACATAGTTGTCATAACTGGACTCTTTATAATGGGGGCATAAAAATTACAGATATACTGCTAGTATTTCCAAAGATAGCCGAAATTCCTATATGGTTTGAAAAATACAAAATTATAAGTAGAAAACCATATCCCCCTTCACCACCGTTAGGATTTCTAACAGTTGCTGCATATCTTGAAAATAAGGGTTTTAATGTAAAAGTTATAGACAACAATGCAAGAAGACTATATCAAAACGAACTAATCCAAAAAATAAAAAAGATAAATCCCGGGGTAGTTGGATTTCATATAACTAGTGTAAGCTACCCAGAGGTTAGAAAAACTGCAGAAATAATAAAAAAAGAAAATAAGGATATTACAGTAATAGTTGGCGGGCCTCTTGCTTCAATGTACCCAGAGAAAATTGCAAAAAATCCAAATATAGATTTTGTTGTAAGAAACGAGGGAGAAATAACATTACATGAACTTCTAAAGGAGCTTGGTAATGGAAGAAAAGTATCAAAAATAAAAGGGTTAACCTTTAAAAAAGGAAAAAATATTATTAATACAGAACAAAGACCATTTATCGAAGACTTGGATACTTTACCTTTTCCGGCCAGACATTTAGTAGATATGTCAATGTATGGTAGGAGGCAGATGTTTTTTAATTGCTTTCCATTGGATGTTGTATCTACTTCAAGAGGCTGCCCGTTTGACTGTCATTTTTGCAGTAGTGACCGATACATGTTCTATAGAACATATAGGTTTAGATCAGCGAAAAATGTTGTTGATGAAATCGAATTGATGATCGAAAAATATGGATCAAAAGGCCTATATTTTAGGGAAGACATATTCACGGTAGACAAAAAAAGGCTTTTTGAAGTCTGCGACGAAATGAAAAGAAGAAAAATTGATGTTCCTTGGCTATGTGAAAGTCGTATTGATACTGTTTCAAAAGAAAAATTGAAAAAGATGAAATCTGCAGGGTGCCAAGCAGTTTGGTTTGGTGTTGAATCTGGTTCTCAAAAAGTTTTAGATTATATAAATAAAGGTATTACTATCTCTCAAATAGAAGATGCTTTTAGAAACTGTAAAGAGCTTGGAATTACCACGGGCGCAGCATTTGTCATCGGTTTTCCTATTGATACCGTTGAAGATGTAAACAAATCATTAGAACTAGCAAGAAAGATACGTTCAGATTATACCTGGCCTCGAATCTATATTGGCTCTCCTAGAAGCCCAATTTATGATGAAGTTATTCAAAAAAAATACTATCGTGCCGGTTATGAGTGGGAAGGTTATGTCGCTGTAGAAACTTCCGAGCTTACTATAGAGAAAAAAGCAATGCTATATAATAAATTACAAAAAGAATTTATGAAAATTACTTTTAAGAAGATGTTATCTGATTTTGTATCAAATAAAACATCATTTTTAGAAACATCAACAAATTTTTTGAATTTAATAAAATATTATTTCAATGAATAAGAAACCTAAAATAAAGACAGGATTTAGCTGATTTTTCTTCAGTTAACCTGTTTGCCTCTCAGCAGGCCCACTTTTTAAAAAATATTATTTTTTAACATTTTTTTGGTAATTTTTTAAAGCTCTTTTTGAGGAATACCAAATATTTTCAATTTTTACCGCGTCAAGCTTTCCTTGTCTAGCTCTAAGACTTAGATATTCCTGAGAATAATCAGATTTTTTAGATAACTCAGATAATGATTCAAGTCTTTCTTCATTGATAAAGCTTGATAGATAATACTGAAGAGACTCATTTACTGAACGAGCAATAAAGGTTGCAAAATCTGATAAGTCTCCTTGATCTGCTTTGTTTAATGTTTTGTAGTATTTTTTTCTATCTTCTTTCTGAATAACAATTGGAGGATATCCTTTTTTCATAAGATAAAAATTTGTAAGAAGTCTTGCTACTCGCCCGTTCCCATCTATAAAAGGGTGAATTCTTACAAATTCCTGATGAATTAAAGCTGCCTTTTTAACAGTTTGGAGTTTAAGTTTCTCTATGTTTTGAATATACTCAT
>CAYMOC010000025.1:0-10227 GCA_964391965.1 uncultured Thermoplasmatales archaeon
CATTAGCTAAAACATCTATAAGAACAGATGAATCTTCATCTACTTCTGCAGAGTCATCATTTGCAACTGGTGCATCATTTACAAATTCAACTGTGAAAGATGCATCATCGGAATCAGAAAGACCACCAGTGTCTGTAGCTGTAAATGTTATTGTTTCTTGTCCATACCAATTTACATTTGGAACTATCACAGTTACAACATGATCTTCATCTATATTTACAATCAAATCAGAATTACCTGTATAACTCCATTGTAGGTTTTCATCAGAATCTTCAACATCAGACACATAATCATCTAAATCAAAACTTGAAAAGGTTTCACCTTCAAGTATTGTTTGATCAGGTATGTCTTCAACGATTGGTGCATCGTTTACACCATTAACGGTGAATGTGACATCATCTGAATCAGAAAGACCACCAGTGTCTGTAGCTGTAAATGTTATTGTTTCTTGTCCATTCCATTCATCATCAGGTGTAGTTATTGTTGCAACGTGATCTACAATATTTACTATTAGTTCTGAATTTCCGGAGAATGTCCATTCTATATCAGAATCTGAGTCTTCAACATCAGACACATAATCATCAAGGTGAATTGACACAAATGATTCTCCTTCATCAACTGTTTGATCAGGTATATCATTTACTTCAGGTTGATCATTTATTGGGTTTATTGTAATATGAACAGTTGCTCTATCAAATTCATCGTTTCCATCACATATTTCATATTCAAAACTGTCATCTCCATTGTAATCTGATTCGGGTATGTACAATATTTTTTCTGAGATTATGCTTATTATACCATGTGATGGGTCTCCAACATGTGAAAGATATATACTATCTCCATCTGGATCTGAATCATTTGCAAGAACATCAATAGTTACTCCATTTGAATCTTCAGGAATACTAATGTAGTCATCTTCTGCAACAGGTGGTTTATTTACATCTTCAACAAGTATTTTTACGCATGCATCGTCTTCTCCACCATGTCCATCTATTATTTTGTATCTGAAAGAGTCTACTCCTGAGAAATCTTTGTTTGGTGTGTATTCTATGAATCCGTCTTTTATTTTTGCTTCACCGTTTGATGGTGTATCAATAGAGGCTATTGTTAGTTTATCTCCATCTGGATCATAATCGTTATCTAAAACATCTATTTGGTTTCCTTCAGAGTTTTCCAAGACTGTTGTTTCATCATCATTTGCTACTGGATATTGGTTAGTGCAATCCACGCCTTCAAGTGGTTGAACAAAACTGATATTACCGTTATTTGTTAGTATTTTAGCTAAAGCAAAATCGCTATATCTTGCATATTCTCTGAATGGATTTACGAAGAAAATAAGTGTATCTACTGTGTCTGTTATTGAAGATGCGATGTTTGTAACATTTACTACACCATTTCCGGTTCCAATTAATTCGGTACCAGTTGCGTGTGATTTTTTTACTATTCTACATCCTTCTAAAGCTAGAATGTCACATTGTTCAGTTACATCTTGTCCGTTGTATTTTTCTTTAAATAATGAACGTATTTGTATTTGTTTTATCAATACAGGTTCATTAAATTTTACTACGATTCCTTCATATGATCCTATTGCATCTATTTCATCATCGTTTGAACCTGTTAGAACACCGAGTCCTCTTGTTCCTCTGTGCGTGAGTATTCCGGGTTTTATGCAGCAACAGCATTTATCTGGGTGTTGTGTACATAAACTTGTATATGAGTCTTCAGTGTCTGCACAGTGGCATAGGTTTTCTTCATTGCATACACAATCGCAATGTGGTTTTACACAGTTTCTGTTTACTAAAAAAGCATTTACTGATGCTGTTTTATCTAACAAGGGCCAGGTGCTTTTGTTTAGTGAAACCATCGTGTCATTTGTTGACCATTTATTACAGTCGAATTTTTCTTCTTCACCACATATTGTACATGAGACAGCTGTATTTGTTATTAACAAAACTGAGCTGAGTAGTACCATGGTTATTATTATGCTGAGTAGTTTTTTCATTTTCATCACTCTCAATCTCATTTTTGTTGGTTTTGTTTAAAAGGAGTTGTTGTACATTTGTTGCCCAGGTTCTTTACGCGCATTATCATTTTTTATAAAATTAAAAAACAATTATTTTTATAATAAATATATTATATATTATGTTAAAAAAATATGCTAAAAAATATTACACAAAAAAAGTACCATAAAGAAAAACAAAAAACATCACATAAGAAACAATATTAATAAAAACAAAAACATATACACAAATTGTTACCTAACACAAGTATTTTATACAGAAGCTAACATACCTCTAAAATATATTATGCCAAAAAGAAGTAAAGAACAAATAGAACAAGACGAAAATAGAATACTTGAAGAACTACAAAAAAATGCAAACGAAAGCATAAACCAAATAGCAAAAAAATGTGGTTTTTCAAGACAAAAAGTATGGCGAATAATAAAAAGACTAGAAAAAAACAACACCATCTGGGGATACGTAACAATAGTAGACAACGAAATCCAAGGAAAACAAGAATTCACAATGCTTATAAAAAGAACAAACAAACCATCAGACAAAAAACTAGTCGACACAATAGTAAACAGAAAAGTCGAAGAAATAGCAAAAAAAGTAAACGTCAATATCGAAAGCAGCTACTATGTACATGGAAACTATGACTGGATGATATGCTTCACAGCAGATGATATAAAACAAGCAAAAAAACTATCAGAAAGCATGAACAATATTTTCAGCGGATACCTAGAAGAAATACATCTACTACAAAGAATGTTTCCAATAAAAAAACTCGGTGTTGAAAACCCAGAAATCGAAAAAATAAAAGAATTCACAACAATATAAAAAAAAGTATTATTAGCCAGCTACACAAAAAAAATTTAAAAAAAAAATATCTATGGGGGAAAAATTAGTTCTTCTCCTCATTTTTTTCATTATTTTTAGCATCAGTTGATTTATCAGGTTTTTTATTTCCTGATTTAAACTCTGTGTAACCACATTTTCCACAACTGAAACGGTTTTGGTGATCTGCTAGGTAAACACCTGGTCCACATTTTGGGCAGTGTCTACGTTTACGTATTATTTTGTCCCCTTGGACTTCAAAAATCTCAGTTTTTTTCATATACAATCAAACCTTATTCCTTTTTTCCTTCTTGTTCTTCAGAGGATTCTGCTTCTTCCTTTGGTTTCTCTTCAGGTTTTTCCTCAGTTTTCTTCTCTTCCTCTTTTTTGGTCTCTTCTTCCTTTGGTTTATCCTCTGATTTTTCTTCAGATGGTTCTTCCTTTGGTTTCTCTTCAGGTTTTTCCTCAGTTTTCTTCTCAGTTTTAATAGTTCCACCAGTTACATTATTGCGTTTTTTTACATATTTTCGTTCTAAACTTTTTGTTTTATCAAGTGAAGAATATACTTTAGCGTAACCTACTGTTTCAGCTGAACCGAAACCGGTTTTGATTCTATGTACTAACACATTTTCTTTTTTAGCGTTTAGTTTTTCAGCTAAATCATTTCGTATGATATCCCTACCCGGTGTTTTTTCGCCAGTATGTTTCACAACGAATTGAACCTCGGTTCTGTTTAGTAAGGGATTATTTTTTTTAGATTTAATTTCGATTTCCATAAGACGTCACATCTTTTTAAGTACTTTATTAACTTTAGCCTTATTTTCAGAAGTTGGTTTAACAACTAAAACCCCCCTATCCGGCAAACCATATATTACTGTTACGTCTGTTGGAGCCAGAAAAATAGCGGGAAGTGAAGCAAGATCTTCTTCACCTTCAACCTCTATACGATAGTTAATATCTTTGTTTATATTCTCATAACATTCTTTGATTGTATCCCACAATTCATCACTGATACATCCTTTAGGATTATCTACTTTTATGGTTTTATCTCCAAAGGATTTAATTAATTCTATTTTATTTTCAGTACAAGGTCCTCTTTTTGTTTTATAATCCACTACACAAAAAAAAGGTTTTAGATTTTGTTTTAAAACAGTAAAGGTTATAAAATCACCAATTGAAACAAAATTTTTTTGTTTTTGTAAAAAATCTTTTAGTTTTTTATCATCATCAAAAACTACTCCAATGGGTTCAGAAAGTTTGCCTCTTAGATTTTCAGGAAGAACACGCATATTTTTTAAGACCAAAAAAAAAATTTTACATTACTTTTAAAGCATATTTCCCAGGTTTTTTAATATTCATTTTTTTAGCTATCTGAGAATGAGCTGGATCATTTATTATCACATATCCGCGCCATCTTTTTGAAGTTCCAACGGAACAATTTGGACATACGTCTTTATCTGTTAGTATATGACAGTTTTTGCAGGCATATGCATTTTTTAGTTTCATTTTTTAGCCTCACTTTTTTTTGATTTTTTCTTTTTTGAACTACTTTTTTTTTCTTTTTTATCGCCGGTTTCTTCTTCATGAAGCCAATTATGTGATCCAAGTCCTGCTTGTCTCATAGTGAGACCTATTTTGCTTTCTCTAGCTGATATTTCATTTAGACTTACTGCTACAATTCTTGCTCTTACGGGATCTTGTGTTTGTAGTTTTAGTTTCTTTTCTCTACCAGTTACTACTTCGTTTTCTGAATCTATTTCAACGTAATCATTCATGATCTGACTCATGTGAACAAGTGCATCAAGAGGACCAATGTGGCAGAATGCTCCGAATTCTACTATTTCACAAACTATTGCATCAAGTACTTCTTGTAGTTCTGGTTTGAAAACAAGAGCATCGAAGTTTACATTTTGATACATGGCTCCGTCACCATGGATGATTCGTCCGTCACCTTGTGCTTTTATATCATCAGCTATGACTATGACTCCATATTTCTTTTTCATTGTTCCTTCAAAAGTATCTCTTACTATGTCTGTTACTACTTCATCTAAATCATCACTGAATCTATCAGGTGGTATACGAACTGTTTCTTCAAGGTTTACACGCCAATACATAATATTTCACTACTCAAGTAATTTTTATAAGCAAAACGACTTGGAATACATTTACTCCTTAAATGTTTTTTGAGTAAAAAAACATGTTATTTAAATTTTGTTAAGAGCTATATTAGTTTAAAAGCTTTTTCCACAGCGTCTTCAGCGTTTTCTGCTATAAGATAATGGGATTCTATATCTTGCATTATGCAACCATTTATGATTTCATCAACGCATCCGCCTGTTCCTTTAACAAGAATTATTGGTTTATCAGAGATCATAGCGTAACTTATTTCATTAAGGGTTCCCCAACGACCACCCACTGCGATTACTGCATCGCCAGAGTTGACTACTAAAAAATTACGTATGTTACCTATTTTTGTTGGTATCACTATGTCTACATAGCGATTGGCTTCTTGTTTATCAAAGGGTGTGACTGCTAAAGTTATACCGTTTTCTTTTTTTGCACCCTTGCAGGCGGCTTCCATTATACCTGAATGTCCTCCGCAGGCTAATACTGCATCTTTTTTTGCGACAAGTTCACCTATTTTTTCTGCTACATTTATTGCTTTTTCTGAAAGAGTTTGATCTCCGCCGTCACTGCCACAAACTGATATTACTTTTTTCATAATATAAATGTTTGAAACAAATAAGTTGTTTTTAATTATTTTCAAAAAAAACAATATTTAAACAAAAGATATTTAAATAGTATATCAATGATGGAAAAAAACGTTAGGATGTAAAAAAAATTATGGCATCTGATAATCTTAATTCAGTAATTGAAGTTAAAAATTTAACAAAGAATTTCAATGGTTTTAAAGCAGTCGATAATCTTTCCTTGTCTGTTAAAAAAGGAGAGATTTTTGGTTTTCTTGGTCCAAATGGTGCAGGTAAAACCACGACTATTAAATCAATTCTTGGGCTCATCTCTCATGATAAAGGAACAATTAAGATTAATGGAAAAAATTTGTCAGAAGATGGAATAAAAATTAAGAAAAATATTGGTTATCTACCTGAGCTTGTTTCTTTTTATAATAATCTTACAGCGCTTCAAAATATGGAGTTTTATGCTGAATTAAAAAATAGTGATAAAAGCCAGTGCCCTAAACTTTTGCAGGATATAGGCCTTGGCGATAGTGGTAATAAAAAAGTTGGTGAGTTTTCCAAGGGTATGAAACAAAGACTTGGTATGGCTCGTGCTATGATTGGTAGTCCTTCTCTTATGATTCTTGATGAACCTGCTTCTGGTCTTGATCCTCGTGGTGTTAAACTTGTTCGTGATATAATCAAAAAGTTAAATGATCAAGGTGTTACTCTTTTTATTTCATCTCATATCCTAAGTGAAATACAGGCTGTTTGTACACAGGTTGGAATTATCAAAAAAGGTGTTCTTGTTGCTCATGATTCAATGGAGTCTCTTAGTGAGAAATCACAGGTTAAACCAAAAGTATTTGTTGAAGTTAAAGAAATAGATGAATCAATTAAAAAAGCTGTTATGAAAATAAAGGGAACAAGTAATGTTATCATTCGTGGAAAGATAATTGAGGTCTCTTGTGATCCGGATTTAAGATCAAAAATTATTACTGAGATTACAAACTCGGGTGGAGAAATCGTTAATTTTTGGACGAAAGAGGCATCTCTTGAAGATGTATTTATGAAATACACAGAAGGTGAATAAAAAAAATGTTACCTATTTTTACTGTCGCAAAAAAAGAAATCATGGATAATATACGTAATAAATGGATATTGGTTATTACTTTTATTTTTGCGCTTCTTACATTGGTTGTATCATATTTTACCTCTCAGGGCCAAGGTTGGCAAGATCTTGAAATCACAATTTTTGGTATGACATCACTAGTTCAATATATCGTTCCGATTATTGGTTTAATGCTGGGGTATGCTGCGATTGTTCGCGAGGTTGAATCTGGTTCTATGAGTTCTTTTCTTGCGCATCCTGTTGAAAGATGGGAGGTAGTAGTTGGAAAATTTTTAGGACTGGGTTTTGTTTTAAGTTTTAGTATTCTTGTAGGTTTCGGTATAGCTGGAATAATTATTGGTTTAAATGTTTCCAATGTTGACTATTTAGGATATCTGATTTTCATTGTTTCATCTGTTTTACTTGGGCTTGTATATCTTAGTCTTTCTATGTTATTCTCAACTATTTTTAAATCCCGGTCTACATCTATGGGTATTGCAATTTTTACATGGTTTTTCTTCGCGATGATATGGGGCATTATTATGACTGGTTTAATTTTTGCTCTTGAAGGAGATTTCATGAATACAGGTATTATACCTGACTGGTACTATGGGCTCAGCATGATTAACCCGATCAGTAGCTATGGGTTAGTGGTTAGCATTAACGTCGTACCAACAGGTCAAATTATGGGATCTATGGAAGGTCTACCAGGTTTTGTGAATAATGCTGTTTTAACAACTATATTAATAGTTTGGATTATACTACCTTTATTTCTATCAGTCTGGTTTTTTGATAAAAAAGACATATAAAACCCCCATAAATCTTATAAATACCCCGTTATTACAGTACAGTTCACTTATCCGTTGAGGAATCATTAAAATGTCAAGAAAAAACACAAAATCAAATCCTGTACTAACTGATTTAATACATAATTTAAAAAAGCAGGCTAACGAAAAAAATGCAAATATTTGGAAGGATATAGCTAAACGTCTTGAGAAACCTTCACGTAATTGGCCTGAGGTTAACCTTTATAAGATTAGTAAAAATATTAATGAGAAAGAAACAGCTTTAATTCCTGGAAAGGTTTTATCAACAGGAGATCTTGATAAAAAAATAACTGTTGCCGCTTGGAGTTTCTCTGAACAAGCAGAAGAGAAAATCAAGAAAGCAGGTGGAAAATCAATAAGTATTCAAGAACTTTTAGAAAAAAACCCGGATGGAAAAAATATTAGGATTTTGGGGTAAAAAAATTATGACAACTGTTATAGATGCAGAAGGAGCAACTCTCGGTAGACTTGGTACGAATGTTGCTAAACGTTTACTTGATGGCGAAGAAATCGCTGTTGTTAACTCAGAAAAAGCAATAATTTCTGGTAAAAAAACAGCTATAAAACGAAGATATACTCAGAAAAGAGAAGTGGGAACATATCGTAAGGGGCCTTTTTTCCCACGAACACCAGAAAGAATTGTTAAACGTACCATCCGTGGAATGATTCCTTATCAGAAACCACGTGGACGTGAAGCATTCAAGAAACTAAAATGTTATATAGGACTTCCTGATGAATTTAAAAAAGAGAAAATAGAAAAAATAGATCAGGCTAAGAAAAATCCGGTTAATTTTATGACTGTAAAAGAACTTTCTAAAGCTTTAAAATCTGGAGAATAAAAATAATGGCTAAAAAAGTAGTAAACACATCCGGTAAAAGAAAAACTGCTGTAGCAAGAGCAGCTGTTCAAAAAGGAAACGGAGTCATTAGGATCAATAAAACACCTCTTGAACATTATGAACCTGAGATAGCTCGTTGGAAGATACTTGAAGCAATCAATATAGCAAAAGAACACGTTGCTAAAATAGATATAGAGGTGACAGTTAACGGCGGTGGTTTTATGAGTCAAGCAAACGCTGTTCGTACTGCTGTAGCTAAAGGAATACTTGAATACACAGCTGACCCAAGTCTTAAAATCGCGTTTTTAGACCATGACAGAAGTCTTCTTGTTAGTGATTCAAGAAGAAGAGAAGCTAAAAAACCTCTCGGTCGCGGTGCAAGAAAGAAAAGACAGAAATCATATAGGTGAAAAATTAATGATTATACCCGTAAGATGTTTCACATGTGGAAAAGTCATCGGAGATGCATACCTGGATTATAAGAAACGTTACGATGAATATAAAAAAACAGTGAAAGCTGGGGAAAAACCAAAAGAAACACCCAAACAAATCCTTGATGATCTTGGAGTAGAACGTTACTGCTGCCGCAGAATGATTCTAGCACATGTTGACCTCTTAGGTGAATCAGCACCATACGAATAAAAACAAAAAAAATCACAAAAAAAATTTTTTTCTTTTATTTTTTCCCAAAATTTTTAACTAGTTTTAACTAATACCCAAAAAAAGATTTTAAAATATGGGCGCGTGGCCTAGTCTGGATAAGGCACTGGCCTTCTAAGCCAGTGGTCGCGGGTTCGAATCCCGCCGCGTCCGCTCTGCTTAACTGGAGTGATTTTGCTCACAGAACGTTTTTTAGTTGGTTCTGTGATTTTGTATTTTTTTTATTATTTTCTTGGTTTGTTTAGAACGCGTTTGAACCAATTGTATGGTGCAAGTCTTAGGTATGTTTCTGCTTGTGATATGTATGTGTTTGTTGTTGTTTCTTTGTCGTGACCTAACCAGTTTTGGACTCTGTTACGGTTCCAGTGTTTATTTTCTATGTATTCTTCTATTAGTTTTGCTGTTGCTGCCCAGTGTCGGCTAATGTAGGGGTGGTATTCTGGGAAGTGTGGTTTGATGTGTTTGCTTAGGTATTTTCTTAGATATGGTTTGCTGAATGGTGTTCCGCTTAGTGTTATGTACAGGTAGTTTTTGCTGTGTTGGTTTTCATATTTTGGTCTGATGTTATCTATCCAATATTTTAGAGATTTGCAGTTTTTTCCTGTCATTATTTGTGGTTCTGGTGCAATTTCTCGTGTGTTTCCGTATTTTTTAGGTTCGGTTATTATGATTGTTCCTTTTTTTAGGTCTACATCGTTTAGTTTTAACTCGCAGGTTTCACTTGGGTTTCTTAATCCTAGCATGAATGTGTGTAGTATTAGGTATTGCAGGTGTCGGTTGAGTTCTTTGTTTTCAGTATAGGGGTATTGGATCATTTTTCTTACTGTGTCTGGTAGTGGTAATTTTTTGGCTTTTTTTCTTGGACGTCCTGGTGGTTTGTATGGCCAGATTTCTATTCCATATGCTTTGAGTACCATTCTTATTGTATGCCATTCGTTTTGTATGGCACATGCTCCTGCATTTTCGATTTGTTCTCTGTAGTCTATGTGTTTTATCCAGTTTTCAAAGGTTGGATGTTCTATGTTTATGGGAACTGGATGATTTATCATATATCTTAGTTGTGTCATTCGTTTTTTCACAGTGTTAGGATGTAATCTTTGTCGCAGTATTGCGTGATAAGCTATATCATCTATTGTGGCCTCTCCCTGTCTTAGAGATGTTGGAAAACCCAATCTGGATATGTGTTCCAGATTGTATTCTTCCATTTTTATGCAACCTTCTTGGTTATTTGTTTCTAAATTATTTGAGTAGCTATTAAGGTTTAGCAGAAAAAGT
>CAYMOC010000025.1:10237-19236 GCA_964391965.1 uncultured Thermoplasmatales archaeon
AATATTGTCAATTTTTTTGTTTTCCCCCATTTTTATTATACCTAATTATAAGTTTTAGTAGGACAATATATGTTATATAAATACAAGTATTTATAAGTTTTTATCGTATATTTACTTACATGGGAAGACCAAAAATAGAACGCAAAAAAATAAAAACCTCGATAACCCTAGATCCAGACTTATACAAGTGGATACAATCTAAAATAAAATCAAAAGAATTTGCAAATCTCACTCATGCCGTAGAAAGAGGGTTAATCTTGTTAAAAAAAGAAATTGAAGAAAAATAAAGAATCAATCTAATTAATCAGCTTTTTTTATCTACTTTTTTAAAATAACCAAATTATTTATTGAGAATGCTTTCAATTTCTTGACGAGTTCTATCCATCTCAATTTCAATGGACTCAACATCTGCAGCATCTGAGGGAAAAACTGATACAATAGCATTTTCTTTATCAGACAAGATATAAAATAGTACAGTATAATCTTGTAGCTGAAGTTTTATTTCCCCCAAATCTTTAGAAGAAAAATTTTGGATCATATCAAAGACATTATCTGTTGTTTTGTTAACAACATCCCATATTTCATTTACTTGAGATGTGAACTTTGTTTTATCTGGCAACACATTCCCCTCGTTACGTCTAGCAAACATGCTTGCATGGATTTCATTCACCTTTAATAATGTGCTTAAAACCTCGGATATCTCTTTTTCTCCCATCATAAGAAATCACACCAAACAATCAATATCCTTTATCATTTAATAAACTCTTTCTAAAAATAAGAAAAACGGTTCATTATAACAAATAAGTACATTTTTCCGACAAACATAAAAAAAATTGCCTGTTTTTTGAATTTTGTAGGAATTTCTCGATGTAGGGTTTTATGTCTACTTCCATTTTTCTTGTATTGAGGTTACAGTAAAATGAAAAAAAATAGTTTCTTAGGCAGGATTCCTGAAAAAGATTATGGCTGCATATCTATCTGCTCATACACATGCAAAAAAGCTTTTAATATTCTTGGTAACCTATCCTATGAAACATGGGGGTTGATAAAGTGAACAAAAGTTTCCAGTCGATAAATTCTTTTGATGATCCAGAGGCATCAAGTGCAATTCCCTCTCATATAGAGGAAGAAAAAAAATCAACTCCGGACTTTGATAAACCTCTAAATACAACTCGGATGTTTTTAAAGGAATCTCCAAGAGATTTTCATCCTTGCGACTATTTAGACATGTTAGATTCTCATATCAATTCAAAGTTGATATCAAATAGAAATTTATCAGAAATTAAAAAACTTGCAGGTAATCTTACAGAAGGTTTGACAAGCTTTTTTGGTTTTGAATCACGTTTAGAATCAGATCAACCAAGAGCTGATTATCTTTTAGCTATCTCTTCACAACAAGGTGAAAAAGAGGCGCTATATAACTTATTTGAAAAGAAGGATTCATTAGATATTTCTTTAGATAAGAAAGAATGGAAAAATATAAAATATTTTACGAAATCATGGTTGGATCCTGAATCTGTCCTTTATGATAATATTCTTGGAGTATGGCTTGAATTTGATACAGCCAATCCACAGGTTTCTAGTGATATACCAAGTGTTTTCCTTCAAATAAATCCTTTACGTATCGATAAACCTGAAGATGTAGACAAATGTTTATGGGTAACTAGATCCGCTATTCCTAAACTTACCGGAAGCTCTGTTTCTAAAGAGTTAGAAAAACTTTTTATTAAAACTCTTGTAAATCTACCTGACAAAGCATCGGTGTTTCATGTAGCAAGTATGCTTTCTAGAAATACAGAAGGACTACGTTTGGTAATAAAACGTATGGATCCTGATAAAATTGTATCTTATTTGAAATCTCTAGGCTGGAAAGATGAAAAAAATGGTTTAGAAAATCTTCTGCAGGAAATTAAAAAATATGTGACCACTATACGTCTACATATAAATTTAACAGATAAAATTGATCCGAAAGTTGGTTTAGAGTGTTTCATATCTCCTAATAAATACCATGATGTTGATGGATGGGATAACTTTCTTGATTATCTTGTTCAAAAAGGTCTATGTAAACAAAAAATTAGAGATTCATTAATTAATTTTCAAGGCGTAGAACTGGAAAACACTAATTCTGAATTTAATTTAAATTCGTATATGCCCTCAGTTAAAATATCTGATGGAAACTTTGTTAATAAAGCAGTAGTGAGATACATAAGTCACGTTAAATTAACATATAAACCTAAGGAGAAAATAGAGGCTAAAGCCTATACTGGTGTAAGACTATTTGGTTGCAATGAATAAAAATTTTTCTTTTCTATCTAATTTTAGGATAATGTTTTTAAAATCATCCAGGTTTTTGGAGAAATAGGTTAGTTTTATGATGAAATTTGCTACACTTGGTCATTTAATGACAAAAAATGATTTAAAATATATACCTAAAGAATGGATACATGACGATTGGATTTATTCTCATGAAATTGATTTAGGTAAAACTAAAGGCAGAATTACTGGTTTAACTCTTGCTGCTGAAGAAATAATGAACCTGCCTAAAAAAGAGATTAGAAAAAAAATACTTGATTTGGCATTGTTTAATCAAAACGAGTTTGATATAGAACTTATACAACTTGGAGCATTGACAACCTCTGTAACTAGTGGTGCAAAATGGCTGACTGAACAAGAAGAATACAAAGGTTTTGTTAACCATGGAGATAGTTTTACAGCAGCTGTGGCTTGCCAGGCTGTATCAAAAGCTTTAAAAATCACTAATAAAAATCCATCGGAGATATCTATATCAATAATTGGAGCTTATGGAATTATAGGTGAAGCTGTTTCAAAATTATTGGTACCAAAATTTGAAAAATCTGTTTTAATCGGAAGGAGAGAAAATAAGTTAGAGGAATTAGCAGAGAAAATTGACGGAAACTTTAACACTACTACAGATTTAGTTACAAAGAACTCTGATGTTATCGTTACAGCTACTAGTCACCCTAAAGCTTTGTTAAAATCTGAAAATTTAAAACAAAATGCAATTGTTGTAGATGTTTCTCAACCACCAAATTTATCTTTTGATGTATGGAAGAAAAGAAAAGATGTTTTACGAATCGATGGAGGATTTGTAGATCTACCACCCGGTGTTAACTTCAAAACTCCAAAACTTCCATCTGGGAAGGTTTTTTCTTGTGTAGCAGAGGTTGTAATGCAAGCAATGGAGAAAGAAAATAATAATCATGTTGGAAGTATTGATTTAAATCATTTAAATAAAACTAAGGATTGGGCAGAAAAATATAAGTTTCAGTTAAAAGAGTTGACAAATTTTGGTGAAAAAATTAATGTTTTTTCTTGAGGGTATTCTATGAACAAGACTAATAAAAATAAAGATTATGATATAATGATTGCAGGAGGAGGACCTGCAGGAGTTTCAACCTGGTTATACTTGAATAAATATGCACCAGATTTAGCATCCCGATCAGTTGTTATTGAAAAAGAGAAACATCCTCGTGAGAAGCTGTGCGGTGGGGCATTATTAAATCCTTTTGTAAACAAAATGTTTAAAGATGTAAATATTTCACTTACTACTCAAAAAGTAGACGTTGATGCGGTAAATATAAAATATAAAGAAAATAGTTTTTCTTTTAAAAGAAAATTATTCCTGTCCATTATTCATCGACCTGAATTCGATAATTTTCTTGTAGATATCGCTAGACGACGTGGAGCAAAGATTTTAGAGAAAGAAGCTTTTATCGATTTGGAAAATAAAAAAAATGATTTATCTGTCAAAACATCTAGTAAACATCATTCGGTGAAAATTCTTGTAGGAGCCGATGGCGCTCTTAGTAAAGTTCGAAAGAGTATCCCCTCACCTTACAGAATTTCATATGCAGCAACTCTAGAAACATTTGCACCTGTTAATCCAAAATATGATACAGAATTTGAAAATAAAACAGCTTTATTAGACTGGAGTTGTTTTAATGAAGGCATTCAGGGATACATATGGCATTTTCCATGCATCATTAATGATCAACCTTATATGAGCCATGGAATCTGCGATAGTAGAATAAATCCTGATTTTTCTACTGGAAACATAAAAAAGGTTTTTAAAAAAGAAATCAAAAAAAGAAAAATAGATATTCCTCAATCCGCCTGCAGAAGCCATCCAGTACCCTACTTTTCTGAGAGAAAAAAACTTTCAGATAATCATGTTTTATTAGTTGGTGACGCTGCAGGCATTGAACCCCTGATAGGTGGAGGTATACATCTGAGTTTACTTTATGGGGATGTTGCTGCTCGATCTATCATCTCTGCTTTTAAGAATAATGATTTCTCATTAAAAGAATATACTGAAAAAGTTAACAAAAATGTTGTTGGAAAGTATATAAACAATAGTGTAACAATGGCAAAAAAAGTATATTCAATGAAGGCAGACGTACTTGAAACCATTAAAGGTAATCTAAATGTTACTGCTAAATTTGGTGACAAAGATTGAATTATTAATCATATGCCTATTTTTTACCAGAATACTGCTGAATTGAAAGACATATTAACGTATTTTAGCCCTCTCTCAGGAGAATAAGTAGACTCTCCACCTACATAAAAAACAATAAAGGGTTTGTCTTTGAAATATTCTAAAATACGGTCTCTTGCCTGATAGACTTGATCCTCAAGTGTTATCATCCGGGTAGAACAAGAAGAGATTAATCCAAACTTAGGTTCTTTAGTAGAAAGGGAATTAAGATTTTGATCAATCGTTTCTAATAGCCTTTTTCCATTTATAGTAAGTATAGTTCCGTCTTTTTCTTTTGACCTTATTACCGTTACTAGAGAATCGCCAAAAATCCCACCTATGACTCTAGGTTCAAAGTCGTCTTTCTTACTAACTTTAGACCCTAAAGGAAAGTAATAGGTTGTTTTATACCAATTTTTTTCGTTCAAATAGTTATCAGGAAGCCCCAATAATCTTATAAATTCGGAAGCGGCAGGTTTATTGTTTATTTTATGAATAATCCTGCCATTTCTATTTGTTTTTGTAATTTTGAAGTTAACATCCGTTTTCTTCATGTTATGTGTAGTTAAAACATCTAGATTGATGTTTGTCTTTATACCAAGAGATACAATTGAATTTCTCATTACTTTATCATTGAAAAATTGAAAATTTCTAAGATTTTCTCCAGAATCTAGCGTTCCTCCGCCGAGCATTTTGTAGTCGGGAAGTTGGTTGGTTAACTCCTCAATCACTTCATCATCTCTACCCACACCTTTTTGGAAAAGATATTGTGATACACTAAACAATCTTAACAGCAGCTTTGTTGAAATTTTTTCGGAGTAAATTTTTTTTCTACCAACAAAAGGAATATTTGGTATTTCACTGGCAGAAATTAAATTGAGTAAAAATTTGTTTTTATAACAACTAGATTCCAAATCATTTTTTATTTTCTTAGCGCTCTCTCGTGCAGCTTTTTTAGGGCTCCTCTTGGTGTTTCTTCCGTATCCAATTGCTACATCCATGTGAGGTGTAGAGGCAGCAAGAGCCGTGCAACCTCTTGCAAATACACCCTTGTTATTTGAAAAACCTGTTACAGTCCCACCAACAAGAGGTGTGTTATAAGGTAAAACATCATATACTCCATTTAGAAGTTCTTGGAAACCACCATATTTTTCATAATGAATAGTCGTAAATAAAACAAAAAATTTAGGAGGCGTTTTCAAATTTTTAATTGTATCCCTGGCTACATCTCTTCCTGCTTCTCGTGCATCCCATTTACGAGACATCCCAACTGCAACATCTAAATTTGACTCATTCATAATTTTATTCCTAATCAAGCAGTGACTTGCAATCTTTTCTTTTCTTCTTCCTCTCTAATTTTAATAATTTTACGTCTAGCATTCTCCATCTCTATAGCAACTAAACCTCTATTCGAAAGAGCTCTAATGATTCCAACCAAGGCATTTTCTGTATCTGGAAATATATAAAAAAGAACATTATATTCTTGTAATTGAAAATCAATTTTTTTGAGGCCTGTCTGAGAATATTCACTTATAACATTAAGTTGAGAATCCATGGTGCGTTTGATAATATCCCATAATTCATGAACCTCAGATTTAAAACCTTCAGGACCACAACTAGGCATAATACTTCCAATCATATTTCGCCTAGCGATCATACAGGCAAGAATTTCATCAAGCTCCATTAATTCATCTAATACCTGAGCTATAGGATCCTCCTTGATAGTATCCCCTCCATTATAACAAATCATTAAACCAATAGAAATAATTTTTGTACAAGAAGATTAAAATGATTAAAAAAAAAGAGAAAAAATTTGTAGATTGGATTCACCAAATATAAAATCACAGCCGTTAAAAACGGGTTTTCAGTGATCATATTCTCTCCTATAACAGGGTTTTCACACCGCCGCGTCCGCTTCATTTTACTCCTGTTGAGAGTGTTTATTACCCCTGTTTTTTCAAGGTTTATTGAATTTTGTCCATTTTCCCCTACACTTTTTTTGTGGTATTTAAGGATGGATTTTATCCAATCAAATGGGGCATTGCGATAATATTTTTTGGCAAATTTGACATAATCTTCTGTTGTTCCTATTTTATCATGTCCATGCCAGTCTTTTACTTCCCATATGTCCCATCTTTTTGAGTTTACTTTGCTTTGTATTAGTCTTGCTGTTGCACACCAGTGTCTCATTGTATAAAGTGTATATGGTTGCCATATTTCTTTTACTAGTGGTGATAGTTTTTTTCTTAGATAGTTTACTGTATATGGTCTTCCGTTTGGTTGTAGGTATAGGTAATCTCCTGAATATTGGTTTTCTACTTTTGGTCTCCAGCTGTCTATCCAGTTTTTTAGACTTTTGCATTGTTTTTTTGTCATAAGGTTTTGCTCTGGAAATATCTGTCTTAGTTGGTTATGTTTTTTTGTTTCTGTGATAATCATGTATCCTTCTTCTATGTTGATGTCTGATACTTTTTGTATGACTAGTTCGCTTGGTCTCCATCCTATTAGAAATCCATGCATTAGTATGTACTGATAGAGTGCATTTGTGTATTTGTTTTTGCTATATTTGTGATGTATAATTGTATGTGTTGTTTTTGGCAATGGTATGATTTTTACTTTTGCAGGTGGTCTGCTTGGTGGTATATACCCCCAGGTTTCTGTTGTTTTTCCGTATGCATTTGCTAGCATGTTGATGGTGTTCCATTCGTTTCTTATTGCACATTTTCCAGCGTTTTCTGTGTATTCTCTGTGTTCAAGATAGGCTATTACCTGGTTTGGATTTAGTTGTTTTAGATCGATTGGAAATACTGGGTGTTTGCTCATTCTTTTTGCTATT
Source organism: uncultured Thermoplasmatales archaeon (assembly GCA_964391965.1). GTDB lineage: Archaea > Thermoplasmatota > E2 > DHVEG-1 > DHVEG-1 > JAZKSG01. Next base: position 17,569 of record CAYMOC010000025.1, read on the forward strand.
GCTATTCGTTTTTTTACTGTGTTTTCGCTTTTTCTTTTTTTATGGATCCACCAGTATTTGATTGCGTTGAATAGTTCTTCTTGGTTTTTGTATTCTTCTGGTTTTAAGATATATGGGTTTTTGAATTGTTCGACATTTGGTTTTTTATTTACATAATCTTGGTCACCCATGTCCTCCCCGTCCAACTGGGGATTTCTTTGTTTGACAGGGTGCTTGCTTATGTTTTCTAAAATATTTTTCCATTCTTGGTTTTTGCCTCCTACCAACTCATTAAAATTGGTTGAATGTGAATCTAAATCTTTGTTAAAAAAGTTGATTGTTGTTTGTAATTTATTATTTGAATAAAGTTTATAATCAATTTCTTCTTTAATCTCGCTCGGTGCTGTGATACTCATTCTATCATGGCTCCAGGCTGCCAAGGTGCCGCAAACACTTTGGTGGCCAATCAATTTTATTTTATATTATTTGAAATATTTTATTAAATTTGTATGGTTTTTTCTCCTTATATAACCTTTGAGGAGGTTATTGAAAGTATTTCAATATATAAATTTATATTTTTTCTTTATATAATCATATTAATTTGTTCAATATTGTTCGTAATCTAGTTTAGAATTTCCAGCCTTCATTTCTAAACATATCAAGAATATCGATTGCTTCCACAGTATATTCTTGGCATACATATGGGATTCTAACTCTTTTTCCTCTAATTTTTTCTTCGGTTACAACAATTCGTTTTATTTCAATTAAGGTTTTTTGAGGATTACGTATCATTTCTATAGCAAGTGCTATAACCCAGGGGTCTGCTGCAAATTTTTTATCTTTTTTAATTAAGCTGGGATATTTCTTTAAAATTTCTCTTACAATCGCAATCTGTTCAGCTGTTTCTTCTTTAAACATTTCTGTATGTTTTTTTGACCATGTTGCTAGTGTATCATCAAAACGTTTAATTTCTTCCAATACTTCCCTAGGTGCAAATAGTCTTTTCTTTTTTATGAGTCCTTCAATTTTTTTCCACGGTGTCTGGTATATATCCATTGGATTATGTTTGTTTAATTCGATTAATGAAGATGTGTCTATGATATAGCAAGTTTCTGTCATTGTTTCGCCTTTGCAAGTACCTTATCAAAATTTCTTGATTTCACTGAGAGAAAGTTTAGAGCATCAGTATAGGTGATATAGTTTCTATCGTAATTGTTTGCAACGATTGAGACAAATTTATTTCCCATTTCTGAAACGCATCTTTTCTCCTGTGGTATTCCTCCGCCTTTCTTTTTTTGCATCTTTTTTTGTTTTTTTGATGGTTTGTATAATTCAAGTTTTTCTTCAAATTCTTTTTTTGTAATAAAATCTTGTTTATACATTGAATATAAAAGCATAGCTTTGCTTACTTTGTATTTTCTAGAAAGGCGATTTAAGGTTGATTTATTGGTAAGTGATTTTTCAGTGCTAAATAGCGTATCTGCATGTGTTTTTGGAAGTAAAAATGATGCTGCAAACTCGTTACACCAATATTCAATTTTGTTCTTTTTTTCAAAGGATAGAACTGGTAGGTCAATAACAGTTTCTCCTAAGAGGATATGAGCAAATTCATGTAGTAAGGTAAATATTCTTGCTTCAATTTTGTCTTTAGAGTTTACTACTATTCCGTTTGGGTTTTGATCTGTGAGT
>CAYMOC010000025.1:19246-21872 GCA_964391965.1 uncultured Thermoplasmatales archaeon
ATTTATTTTTTCAAAATTATCTCTTAGATCGTTAAAAAATGCATAACTGCTTTTGAATTTTTTTTGTTTTTCAAAATCTAGATTAAAATATTTGCGATAATATGATCCAAGATCATCAGGTTTTTTGGAGGGGGTGACATGTTTAATACTTGGTGCAACTGAGTTATTCATATTTTTTAATAATTCACCACCAATCTCTTGAAGATTTCTGGCTCTTCTAATCGCATAAATCGTTTTTTTATCAAAAACTCCTTTTTTATCAGGGAGCATCCTGTAATCTTTTGGAAGAGGTGCTTCATCAAGGGGTTCAGAAAGAAGGAATGCTGCTAATGGTCTTTTGTATGCTTTAGAAAGTTCTTTTAATTGTCTTAAAGTTGGTTGTCTTTTTCCTGTTTCTATCGCACCAATTACTTCATTGCTTGTTTTTAGTCTCTTGCTTACATCTTTTACAGACCAGCCAGAACTTACTCTAAGCCACTTGAAAACATTTGGATTGACATCAACTTTTAAGGATCTTGGCATTTTTCAATTACCTAAATTTAATTTTTATTCTTTTTATTTACGAAATCTTCAACTATTTCAATTTCATCAGGCGTAAGTTTATAAGCAGTATAAATCAACTTGTCAATTTCTTTTTTGAGTTGTTCAATTTCCTTCTTTTTTGATGATTTTTCAAGAAAATCGCGCCCATTGCTTATCTCTAAGATTCTATTAACATTTTTTTTAATTTTTTCGTTTATATGTTCATTTGTAATTGCTAATGGAATACGCTTAATTTCATTATTACCTATTCGGATATACCCTCCTGAAAGAGAAAGTGATTTGAAAAATATTCTATACCAAAAGGATACTAATTTACTATTTAGAAAAGCAACTAAAACTGTTAAATTCATGCTTCCGGGCAATATTATTGTAGTCGATTTTCCTGCTAAATATCTTCCAGAGTCGTAAAAGCACTCCAAATTTTTGGTCATTCCACCTATAATAATTTTTTCAGAACAAGCTTGTTGATATCTTGAATTACTGAATTTCTTTAGATCAGAATCGTGCACAATTGGATATTGATAACCTTGTTTAATATAACGAGTAATTTTATGCCCCCATAAACTGATGTATGGGTCTATTGTTCCAGTATTTATAAATTTCTTTGTCGCTTCAATATGATTTTTATCATCCCGCATTATTTCTTTTAATTTATACGCTTCATTTACAGTAGCAGCTCCCGAAACATTCGGAAATGATTTAACTAACAAATCGTTTTTACTTAATTTTAGTACTAAATCCAAAGCACGTTTGTCTCTAACAAAATATCTTGCCCAGTCAATATCTGCATAAAAAATTTCTGGAGGTATGATATTTATGTTGCCAACAAGAGTTATATCATCCATAAGAGTCATAGTAACTTCATTATTAGGTAAATCATCACTAATAACGAATGTTACAGGATATACATCTGCCTCTTTAAATACATCAACACTAGAATAATCTCTAATTTCAATTATCCTTTTTTCTTTAAGAATCTCTTTTAAAGTTTCAGAATATTTTGCCCCAATTAATTTATTTGGCACAATATAACTTATAACACCTCTTTTCCTCAATAAATTTAACCCTTGATTAATGAAAACAATAAAAAGATCCCAATTTCCCTTTGCAGATGGAAATTTTTTGGCATATATTTTTCTTAATTCAGGCGTTTCCTTTACCATATTTTCTGAATCAACATATGGAGGATTTGCAATAACAACATCGAAACCTGGATTTTCCCTTTGAAAAACTTCAGCAAAATAAAGTTTCCATAAAAAGAATGGTTTTACTTTTGTTCTCCTATATTGTTCTAATTTTTCTAATGATCCTTCATGATTCTCTTCTTTTAGCGTTACTTCAATTAAATCCCATTCTAGCTTATCAATTTTGGATCTTAATTCACGTTTGATTTTTCGATTCTGCTCATTAAAGTACTTCTTTTGTAAACCCCTTAATGTTTTAATCTTCTTTTCTGATTCAGTTATCCCAAGTGAAATCTGTTCAGTACTTTCAGATGCGGCCTGTCTAGCAACTTTTTCTCGTTTCTTTCTTAATTTTTTAATATCTGCAACAATACTTCTTTTTTTCCCAATCTCAATTGATTTTAACTGTTTTAAATGGTCATTTAAATCTAAAAGCTGTTCATTAATTTCCTTTAATTTTTCTTGTTTATCCTTTTTTACCGAGCCAAGAAGTTTATCATCAAACAGTTTAATTCCTTCAAATTCCTCCAACAAACTATTTCCACACATTACTTTATGATCGAGATTAGGAAGTGGTTTAATCTTGTTCATATCTGTTTCATCAACAATGAGTGAAAGCCAAAAACGTAATTTCGCAATCTCGACACCTGACTGATCAATATCTACTCCATACAAACTATTAGCAATTGTTTCTCTTTTAAGATTATAATTTGTTCTTTCTCTTTGTTCCTCTTCAGAAAAATAAATAGTAAGAATCGAACGAGCTTTTACTATCTCATTCATCATCCCTACAGGAAATGCTCCAGAACCCACTGCAGGATCTACAATTTTAATACTTTTTAATAACCGATCAATTTTTCTAAAATTATAAGAAATAGATTCAGGGATTAGAAATTCTT